>NZ_JBHSBP010000103.1:0-29006 GCF_042650725.1 Micromonospora sp. GCM10011541 | reverse complement strand
CGCGAAATCTACCGACGCCTCGAAACCCCGCCCTCAGAGCTTGACGCAGCATAGGAGCGTCCAACCGGAGCGCAGGGCCCGCAACACCGGGCTGCGTGGCGCACCGGCGGGCACCCGCCCTGCTCAGGTCGCGGGGCGTAGGCCGGCGAGGGTGAGGGTGACGAGCCGGGCCACAGCGTCCGCGCCGTCCAGCGCCGTCGCGGCGGCGAGGGCGTGCAGGCAGTAGGCGGCGAGCTCGTCGGTGGGAATGTCATCGCGCACGTCACCGGCCGCGACTGCCTCGGTGAGCAGGCCCCGGACGAACGCGCGTAGGTGCTGGTGGGCCTCGGCAACGTGCGACCCGCCGTGCAGCATCGCGGCCAGGTCCCCGCCGTGGCGGTGCGCGGACATCCTCGCGTACGCGTCGAGCACCGCGCGCAGCCGCGCCGCCGGGTCGCCGACGCTGTCGCGCACCTCGGACAGGTGAACCAGGTGGCGGGTGACCTGACGTTCGTGCCAGGCCAGCAGGATCGCCGAGACGTCGGGGAAGTACTTGTACAAGGTGGCCCGGCCGATGCCGGTGGTCTCGGCGATGCGCGACATGGTCACCGCGGTGAGCCCATGCTCGGCCACCAAGGCCGCCGCGGCGTCCAGCGTGGCGTCGCGCACCGCGGCGCGGTGCGCCTCGATGGTGTCGTTCCACAACCGCGGCACTCCAGCAGCATACATACCGGCACTGCCGCGACACCATGGCTTGACATAGACACTCTGTCTCGATAAAGCTGGTGCGGTCCGTCCAACCGCACGGCAGCTGGGAGAAGCAGATGGCGGGTCATCCGCGCGAGCCGGAGCCGGGAACCGGTGTGCCGCGCTGGGTCAAGATCCTCGGGATCGTCGCGCTCGTGCTGCTGGTGATCTTCGTGATCGCACAGGTGACCGGCGTCGCTGGCGAGCACCGACCGGGCCGGCACCTGCCCGGCGGCCATGGGATCTCGGCCCCGCCGGCCATCGGCCGCCCAGTTCCCGGCCACTGGTAATGGTGCTGGCGCCCGCGGCGCGTAAGACGGCGCTCACCGTGCACGTCACGACCTCGGTGGGCTGGCTCGGCGCGGTCGTGGTGTTCATCGTCCTGGCGGTGGCCGCCGTGCGCAGCCGCGACGCGGCGGTGGTGGAAGCCGGGTATGTCGCGATGGACTTGGCGGCCCGGTACGCCATCGTCCCACTCGCGGTGGCGTCGCTGATCAGCGGTGTCGTGTCGTCGCTGGGCACGTCGTGGGGTTTGGTGCGGCACTGGTGGGTCCTGGTGAAGTTCTTGCTGATCGTGGTGGCCACCGTGGTGCTGCTGCTGCAACTGGCCCCGATCAGTGTTCTCGCTGACACCGCGGCCGGCGCCGGCCTGATGAGCGGCCAGTGGCGCGAGGCGCGGATCTCGCTGATCGTCCACGCCACCGGCGGGCTGCTGGTCCTGCTCGCCGCGACCGTCCTGGCCGTCTACAAGCCGCGCGGCATGACCCGGTACGGCGCACGTCGCCGGCCGCAGCGCGTCAATCCCGCGCCGTAGCGGGCCGTCGGCCGACCCGTGGCGGGCGGCCTGGCCTTTACCGAGGTGATCCTCTGGGAGCAGCGCCGTCCGGGATCTCGCCGGTCTCGTAGACATCCTTACGGAGCGAGGCGTTGAGCCACATTGGTGATGTCGAAAGCTGAGGCGGTGCCAGTAACGGTGGTACCCAGCTTCTGGGCCAGCTCGTCCTGGCTCTGAATCTGGCCCTGCAGGCTCTGCAATGGCTCGGCCGACGTTCCTCGTTGCGGCCTACAGACGGTCTAGGATCTTCTGCAGGGTCTGCACCTCAGCAGCCTGGTCCGTGGCGATCTTCGCAGCGAGAGCCTTGGCGTCGTTGTTGGCGCCGTTAGCCTGCTCGGTCTTGGCCATCTCGATCGCGCCGTTGTGGTGGGCGATCATCATCTGGGCGAACATGCGGTCGAAGTCGGTGCCCTTGGCCATCATGAGCGCGTTCATCTCCCGCTCGGAGCTCATCCCCGGCATCCCGGACGGGCCGGGCGTGGGCGACGAGCCCATGCCGTGCATGTTGTGGCCGCTAGGGGCAGGGGTCGGCTTGCCCCACGCTGTCAGCCAGCCGCTCATCGTGGCGATCTCAGGGTCCTGCGCGGCCTTGATCTTCGCCGCGAGGTCCTTCAGTTCGGGGTCGTTCGCGCGGGTGGGTGCCAGGTCGGCCATCTCGACCGCCTGCTGGTGGTGCGGGATCATCATCTGGGCGAACATGACGTCCGCGTCGTTGAAGGTGGGGGTGGCGGTCGCCGAGGAGCTGACCGCCGGGCTGGCGTTTCCGTGGTCCATGCCTGCCACGTCGTTGCCGTCGCTGCAGGCGGCGGTCATCAGCAGGGCGGACAGAGCGACGCCGGTCATCAGGGCACGGCGCAGCACGATGGTGCGCTTCATAGTGAAGGAATGCCTTTCGGATTGAGGTTGAGGAAGGAGAACGTCGAGCGGGACCGGTCTGCCCGCCCGGACGACTCCTACATTCGCAACACCGACACGGCGGCCATCCGGAGTCCGAGCCGCCGAACGGGCGGCCCACGCCCGGAGGCCAGCGCACGGCCAGCCGGGCGGAGGCGAAGGAGATCGCCGCGCGCGTGACCACGCGTCACTGCCGCCCAGAGAACCAGTCCGAGAGCACCCAGCACGGCGAGACAGACAGCGAACAGTCCGCCGCCCATCCCGCCCCCGGTTGTCGCATCGATGATTCGCCCAGTCGCCGGCTGGTGGGCGGTTTCATGCTTGGCATCGGTGACCACCATCAGCGCGGCGCGCTCCGCTGTCGCGGGGTGATCACCGGAGCCGCGGTGGCCGGCGTCGCCAGCGTGACCGAAGGTGTGCATCCCCACGACGCCGAAGGCGAGGACAACGAGCAGCACCAACCGTGGCAGGCTCAGGTGCCCTGTCACGCGCCTCGCCGCCATTGTCCCGTTCACACCATTCCATGGTATTAGATCAGCTTTGAGTATGTACTGCCGCACCGCGTGGACGACTACCGACACCCACATGGGCGACCGCAACAGCACCCGTCCCACCCGCCGTTCGCCACGAGGTCACGGAGTGAGGTTCGGGATGTCGAACCATGGGAAGGTTGCGCAACACCGTGCTGTAGCAAGAAGAACCCGATGTAGGCCGGAGATAGGCCACGAACGGCACCGCGATCACCGCTGCCAGGAGATGGCGGGCGGCCTGGACGATCCCCGTGCAGCAATAGAACACGCGTGTGCCGCCGCAGCCCGGACCGTTGATGCCGGTGGCGGCGTGCCACAGGCGGGACCCGGTGGGATCGGCGATCCGGTCGGCGGGGTTGACGCGCAGCACCAAGCCCGCTGCCGCGGCCAGCGCGACGGCCCGGCCGAGTTCCCTCGGCCGGGCCGTCCGCCGCGTCACCGCGGTTCGGGCGCCAGGCGGACCCGACGCAGCAGTTGCGCGTTGAGCGCCACCACGATGGTGGAGGCGGACATCAGCACCGCGCCGACGGCCGGGCTGAGCGTCACTCCCGCCCAGGCCAGGGCGCCGGCGGCGAGGGGGATCGCCACCACGTTGTAGCCGGCGGCCCAGGCAAGGTTCTGGATCATCTTGCGGTAGGACGCCCGGGACAACCGGATCACACCGGTGACACCCCGCGGGTCGGAGGAGGCCAGGATGACTCCGGCCGACTCGATCGCCACGTCGGTGCCGGCGCCGATGGCCAGTCCCACGTCGGCGCGGGCCAGGGCGGGAGCGTCGTTGACGCCGTCACCGACCATCGCCACGGTGAGTCCCCGCGCTTGCAGGTCGGCGACCGCACGGTCCTTGTCGGCTGGCAGGACCTCGGCAAAGACCTCGTCGACTCCCGGCCGGAAACCGAGGTCTGCGGCGACCGCTTCGGCGACCGGCCGAGCGTCTCCGGTGATCATCACGATCTTCTTGACGCCCTGCTCGCGGAGCTCGGCGATGGCCTGACGCGCCTCCGGGCGGACCTCGTCCTCGAGGGCGAACGCGCCCACCACCTCGGCACCGCCGGCTTGCGCCAGTCGGATCAGGTGCAGCACCGCCGCGCCGCGACGGGACCAGCCCTCGGCGGTCGCGGCCAGCTCGTCGGGCACGGTGGCATCGAGCTCGCGGAGCAGCGCGGGGCCGCCGACGGCGTACGTGGTGCCGTCCACCGCGGCCTGGACACCGCGGCCGGTCAACGACCGGAAGTCGCGGGCAACCGACCGAAGTCCGCGCTCCCGCGCGACCGTGACCAGAGCCCGTGCCAGGGGATGCTCGCTGTCGGCCTCGACCGCCCCGGCGATGCGCAGCACCTCGTCCTCGCCGACGCCGCCAGCGGCGGCGGTCGCGGTGACGGTGTGTGCACCCTTGGTCAGGGTGCCGGTCTTGTCGAACAGCACCGCGTCGACGGTACGCATCCGCTCCAGCGCCAGCCGGTCCTTGACCAGGATCCCGGCCTTCGCCGACACGGCGGTCGACAGGGCGATCACCAGCGGGATGGCCAGGCCGAGGGCGTGGGGGCAGGCGATCACCAGCACCGTCACGGTCCGGACCACGGACTGGTCGAGGTCGCCGAGCGCCCACCAGGCCACGAAGGTGACCAGCGCGGCGGCGGTGGCGACGTAGAACAGCAGGGCGGCGAACCGGTCGGCGAGGACCTGGGCGCGTCCGCTGGAGGCCTGCGCCTGGGCGACGAGCCGGCCAATGCCGGCCAGGGCGGTGTCCTCACCGACGGCGTCGACCCGTACCCGCAGCGCGGAGTCGGTGGCCACCGTGCCGGCCACCACCCGGTCTCCGACGCCACGCGGTACCGGGCGGGACTCCCCGGTGATCATGGACTCGTCCAGCTCGGCGGCGCCGTCGATGATCCGGCCGTCGGCCGGCACGCGGCCACCGGAGCGCACCAGCATCACGTCGCCGACGCGCAGTTCGGCGACCGGGACCCGCTGTACCGTTCCGTCCTCGCCCACCCGCTCGGCGTCGTCGGGTAGCAGCGCGGCCAGCGCGGCGAGGGCGCCCTGCGCCTGACCGATGGCCTTCATCTCCTGCCAGTGTCCGAGCAGCATGATGGTGACCAGCGCGGCCAGTTCCCACCAGAAGTCCAGGTCGAACGCCCCGAGGCTGGTCGCCAGGGATGCTACATAGGCGACCACGATCGCCATTGAGATCAGCAGCATCATGCCGGGTGCGCGGTCGCGGACCTCTCGGAGGCCACCGACGAGGAACGGCCAGCCGCCGTAGAAGAAGACCACCGATCCCAGAACGGGGCCGACCCAGCTCATGGCGGGGAACTCGAGGGAGTAGCCGAACCAGTCCATCACCATGTGGCTGGTGGCGACGATCGGCACGGTCAGCGCCAAGCTGAGCCAGAACTTGCGCCGGAACATCTCCGGGTCGTGGCTCGCGTGCTTGTCGTGCCCGCCACCGTGAGCGCCGTGCGCTCCGTGACCATGCTGCGCCGGCCCGCGGTGCTGATCCGGATGGTGATTCGGCGCTCGCCGCCCCGGCAGATGGTCCTGATGTTGCCCCGCCATCGACGGCGCCCCGCGGTGTGCGTGCCCCGCCGTGCCGAGCGTGGCGGTCGCCGTCTCGTGGCCGTTGTGTTCGTGTGTCATGCCGTCCACCTCCGCAATCAACTTATACCCCTGGGGGGTATAAGACAATGGTGGCGCCTGACACCTCCGCCACACCAGGCCATGCCGCCACTGGCGTTACCCGGTACCCCCGAGGGGTAGGGGCCTTCGGCCCCTGGTGAGGGGCAATCCTTCCGTGGCCGCCGCGTCCACACAGGGCATGGTCGGTGGTAGGAACGCGGAAAGGAGATAGTGATGAGCCGCCAACATCTACCGCTGTACGCCACCAGCATGTTCCACCCGATGCACGTGCACGGGCACACCTTCGCAGTGGCCGGCGGGGGCGCCCGCAAGGACACCGTCATCGTCACGCCGCGGCAGACCGTCGCGGTGGACCTCGACGCCGACAACCCGGGCCAGTGGTTGACCCACTGCCACAACATCTACCACGCCGAGACCGGCATGATGATCAACCTCGCCTACCAGGCCTGATTAGCCACCAAGCGACCAGCACACCGACCGCTGACTGCGGCGGCCGTCGGCCGGGCCTTTGGCCTGGCCGTCTCGCCGCACGTAGGTCACGGCCGGCGTGCCGAGGCCACGAACAGTGGAAGCGCCAGGAACAGCCCATCATTCGCGGCTCGGCGCCGCTGGTCGGTAACCCACGCGTCGGCCTGGTCACCGGTCACGGCGCCGGTCGTCCTCGCTGCATCGGCGAACCCGGCGAGCACGGGAAGCATCGCCGCGTCGGTGAAGACACCGGTGCGGACCTCCACGTCCGGCCGGAGGAAGCCGGCCTCCATCAGCAGGTTGCGGTATCGGCGGGCGGCTCGGGGCGCGGGAATGGTGTCGGCGCGGGCGTGGACGATGGTCCGGGTGAGGGCGGGGTCGTCGGAGTCGATGACGATGGTGTCCCAGTCCTGGCCGATCAGGACGATGCGGCTGCCGGGGGCGAGCACCCGCCGCGCTTCGGCGAGGGCGCGCGAGGGGTCGTCCAGTTCGTGGAGGACCTTGTCCGCCCGGTACCCGTTGACCGATCCGTCGGGCAGCGGCAGCTGGTAGGCGTCACCGAGGCGTAGATCTGCCTGGCGCAGCCGGGCGCGGGCGACCGCGATCATCCGTTCGTCGCGGTCGACGCCGATCGGTCGCATACCCCGGGCGGCGAGTTCCGCCACCGCACGGCCCGTCCCGCAGCCGACGTCGACCACCGCGCACGACGCGGTCAGCTGCAGCAGGTCGTAGGAGCGGGCGCGTAGGGCGGCGGCAGCGGGGAGAGCGTCGGCGGCGTCGAGCAACCGGATCAGGCGGTCGGTTCCGGAGGCCGGCTGGGCGGTGTTGTGCTGCATTGACATGCTGATCAGCCTGCGACTTAATGTCGACATGACGTCAAGCGGCGGCGCGTCGGGGATGAGCATCGGGGAGGCCGCCGGCCGGTTCGGCCTGCCCACCCACGTGCTGCGGCACTGGGAGTCCGTCGGGCTGCTCGTGCCTGACCGGACCCCCAGCCGGGCGCAGACGCTACGGGCTTGACCATCTGCACCGCATCGCCGCCATCCTCCGCGCGAAGGAAGCCGGGTTCCGGCTCGACGACGTACGCGAGATCATCGAGGCCGACGGCGCGACCAGACAGGACCGCATGCGCCGGCACCGCATCGACCTCGCCCAGCGGATCGCCCAGTCGCAGGCCTCGTTGCGACTGATCGACGCGGCGTTGACTTGCGAGCATGACGACTTCACCCGCTGTCCGGCCTTCCGCTCAACTTTGGCCGCCCTGGCCGGCGCTCCCGCTTCCGTTGGCGAGCCAGGACTGCACCACGCCTGCACGGCGTAGTCCGGCCCAGCCCGCGCCCTCGAATGTCTGACGGGTGACGACGCCAGCTTCCAGTTCCTACTGCTGGCTGGCCAGCTGCCAGAGCGGACCCGCCGCGAGACCCGCGGCGAGGCTGAGTGCGGCCGCGATGACGGCGGTGCGCGCGGACCACCGTCGAGGGCTGACCTGCTCCGTAGCCACCATGTCGGCGTCGGCGGTGCGGTAGGCCGGCACGATCCAGCGCAGGTAGTAGAACAGGCTGAGCACAGTGTTGACGAAGGCGACGACAGCGAGCCACGCGTAGTCGCCGTCCCAGGCGGCGGTCGCGGTGGTCAGCTTGCCGACGAACACCGCGGTGGGTGGGGTGCCCACCAGGCCGAGCAGCGCCACCAGCAGCGCTGCGGCCAACCAGGGCCGCCGCCGGGCCAGGCCCCCGTAGGCGGTGAGCTCCCGGTGCTCGGGCAGTGCGGCCGTGACCGCGAACGCGGCGATGTTGGTCACCGTGTAGCCGGCGAGGTAGACCAGCAGCGACGGCAACGCGAGGTCGCTGCGTCCGGCCACCGCCACGGGTACGAGGAGAAAGCCGACCTGGCTCACGGTCGACCAGCCGAGCAGGCGTCGTGGATCGTTCTGCCAGTAGGCGGCCAGGTTGCCCAGGGTCATGCTGGCGACCGCGAAGATCGCCACCAGCAGCGCCCACGACGTGGTGCGGGGAAGCACCAGGACGAACCGGTACACCGCGATCAGAGCGCCGATCTTGGGCACCGTGGTCAGGAAAGTCGCCACGGTGCCGCCGGCACCCTGCGCGGCGTCCGGCACCCAGAAATGAGCCGGTACGCCGCCGGCTTTGAACATCAGCCCCGCAACGACGCCGACGGTCGCCGCTGCGACGGCCACCGCTGGCGCCTGGGTAAGTCGGTCCGTCAGGTCCTCGTACCTGGTCGTGCCGGCGACTCCCGACAGGATGGTCACGCCGAGCAGCAGGAGGATGCCGAACAGCGCACCCATCAGGTAGGTCTTCATCGCGGCTTCCGCACCGCTGGCGGTGTTCACCAGGCCGATCAGCCCGTAGAGCGGGATGGTGGCCAGCAGGAACCCGACGGCGAGGACGAGCAGGTCGTCCGCGCCCGCGAGGACCACCGTCCCGGTGGTGACGAACAGGAGCAGCGCGTAGGTCTCGCTTTCCCGCGCCGACGCCGCGATCTCATCCGCAGCGAGGGTCAGGACGAGCAGTGTTCCGAACGCGGCGAGGATCCGGGCGACGCCGGTGGCGGTGTCGACGGCGTAGGTGCCCTCGAACGCACGCTGCACCGGCCCACCAAGCTGGACCGCGGCGGCGGCCATGGCGGCGACGAGGACGACGGCGGTGAGGACCCGGATCAGCCACTGTCGCTGCCGAGGGACGAACGAGCCGCCGATCAGCGCGCCGAGGCCACCGACGAGCAGCAGCATCTCGGGTAGCAGGAGCAGGGGCCGCATCCCCATCTCGGCGTCCACCGGTCACCTGCCGACGAGATCGACGGCGGCGGCGGAGGCCGGCTCGATGACGTCGAGTAGCGGTCGGGGCAGGATGCCGATGGCGAGGGAGAGCAGCAGCAGGGGCCCGGCCGACCAGATCTCGCTCGGGCGCAGGTCGGTGAATCCGATCGAGCTCCCTCGGGTTTCGCCGGTGAAGACCCGTTGCAACGCCCGCAGGAACAGCGCGGCGGTCACGAGGATGCCGACCAGCGCGACCGCGGTGACGGGGGCGACGGCGACGCTGCCGGTGAAGATCTGGAACTCGGCGATGAACCCGGCGAACGCGGGCAGGCCCAGGGACGCGAAAGCGCCGACGGCGAAGAGCGTGGCGAACGCCGGTGCGGGCGCGGCGAGCCCGCCGTAGGCACCCATGTCATAGGTGCCGACGCGGTCACGCAGGACGCCGGCGAGGAGGAACAGCGCCCCGGTGATCAGGCCGTGGCTGACCATCTGGGTGACCGCCCCGGTGACCGCCACGGTCCGAGCCTGGGCGGTGTCGGCGGCGACCAGCCCGGCGGCGCCGACCGCGAGCGCGATGTAGCCCATGTGGTTGACCGACGTGTAGGCGATCATGCGTTTGACATTGGTCTGGGCCAGCGCGACGAGCGCGCCGTAGATGACCGACACCACGCCGACGACGATGACGACCCACGCCCAGGCCCGCCAGGCCTGCGGCAGCATCGGCATGGCGATGCGGACGAAGCCGTAGGTGCCCATCTTCAGCAGCACCCCGGCCAGCACCGCCGAGCCGACGGCGGGCGCGTCGGTGTGCGCGGGCGGCAGCCAGGTGTGGAACGGCACGGTCGGGGTCTTCACCGCCAGGCCGACCAGGATCGCGGCGAGCACCAACCCACCAGCGAGAGGCCGGCCGGCCAACGGGGTGGCGGCGGCGAGCGCGGGCATGTCGAAGGTGTGAGGTTCGGCGGCGACGTAGAGGCCGATGAAGCCGACGAGCAGGGCCAGGGAGCCGAGGAAGGTGTAGAGAAAGAACTTCATCGCCGAGTGCCCACGGTTGCCGTGACCCCATCCGGCGATCACGAAGTACATGCCGACGAGGGACAAATCGAAGAAGACGAAGAACAGGATCAGGTCGGCGGCCACGAACAGGCCGAGGCTGACGCTCTGCAGGAACAGGAACAGCGCCGCATGGGCCCGGGGCCGGTGCCGCTCCCGCAGCGCGTACACGGCGCAGGCCAGGAAGATCACCGCGGTCATCGCGACCAGCGGCAGCGAGAACCCGTCGACCCCCAGGTGGTAGCTGCTGTTCACACCCGGGATCCAGGCGGCCCGCTCCTCGAAGGCGAGCCCGCCGGGAACGGGTTTCTCGTACCTAACCCACACGACGATCACGAGCGCGAGGTCGACGGCCGCCACCGCCACCCAGGCCCAACGCGCCGGCGCATCGCGGAGCCGGGGCAGGCCGACCAGCGCCAGTGCGGCGGCGAGGGGCACGAAGACGATCAGACTGAGCACGCCTCACCTCAACGCGACGAGTAGGAGGACGCCGACCACGACCACCACGACGGCCTGCAGGTAGTACTGATGCAGTTGGCCGGTCTGCGGCCGGCGCGCGAGCTGACCCAGCCGGCGCGTCCAGCCGGCGAACCGCTCCACGGCACCGTCCAGCCACCGGTCGTCGGCGCGGGCGGACCGGTCCGCCACCCGCAGGGTCGCGGCCGCGACCCGCTCGACGCCCCGGTCCAGCACCCGGTCGTCGAAGCGGGCCAGGGCGTCGGCGAGCCACAGAGTAGGGCGTACGACGAGCAGCCCTGCCGCGCTCTCCAGTCCGAGCCAGCGCAGCGCCCACTGCGGCTCGGGGACTCGCCTGCGGGCCACGGCCAGGACGATGACCAGCGCGATGGCCGCGGACACACCGAGTTCAAGCGGAGCGGCCCGGGGCGCCTCCCCCGTTGCCACCGCTCGGGCCAGCAGGCCGTCGACCGGCGGGAGGGCGAGGACCCCGAGTACGGCGGCGGCCACCGCGAGCACGACCACGGGCAACTGCTGGAACAGGTTCACGCCGCCGATGCCCTGCTCCTCCTCGTGGTGGGCCTCGAAGTCGGCCCGCCGGTCGGCGGGCACCCGCCGCCACATCACGATCAGGATCTTCCCGGCGTAGGCGGCGGACAGGGCGGAGGCGACCAGGCCGACGGCGTAGAGCCATGGGGACTGCGCCAGGGCGGCGGCGAGGACGGCGTCCTTGGTCGCCCAGAGCGACAGCGGCGCGACGCCGGCGAGGGCGAGCGCGCCGACGGTGGCCGACCAGCCGACCAACGGCCAGCGCCGAGCGACGCCGGACAGGCCGGCGAGCCGCTGGGTGCCGAGGGCGGTCAGCCACGCCCCGGCGGCGAGGAACAGCAGCGCCTTGGTGGCGGCGTGCGTCACCAGGTGTATGGCGCCGCCGGCGACCGTACCGGCCCCGGCGGCCATCACCACGAACCCCAGCTGCGCGGCGGTGGAGGCCGCCAGCAACTGCTTGAGGTCCCGCTGGGCGACCGCGACGGCGCCCAACAGCAGGGCCGTCGTGGCACCCAGCCAGCTGGTCACCGTTCCCGCCCAGCCGGTCGAGACCAGCAACGGCTCCACCCGCAGCAGCAGGTAGCCGCCCATGGCGACCATCGCCGCGGAATGCAGCAGGGCGCTGACCGGGCTGGGACCGGCCATCGCCCGGGACAGCCAGAACGAGAACGGCAGTTGCGCGGCCTTACCGAGCGCGGCGACCAGGATTCCGGCGGCGATCACGTGTCGCCACCCCATGCTGCCGCCGGGCAGGTCAGCCAGGGCCAGGCCCGCCCGGCCGGCGAGCGCGGCGGCCGCAGCGAGGTAGAGGCCCAGATCTGCGGTGCGGGTGGTGACGAACGCGCTCAGACCGGCCGACATGCGGTCGTCGTCGCGCCACCAGAAGCCGATGAGCGCGTACGAGGCCGCACCCATGATCTCCCAAGCGAACAGCAGCGTGGGTAGCGTCGTCGCGGTCGCGGTGAGCGCGGCGGAGGAGGCGAACAGCAGCATCAGGCCGTGGAACCGGGCCCGCGCCCGCTGGATCTCCCCAGCCGCGAAGACCAGCACCAGCAGGGTCACCGCCGCGACAGTGGGCACGAGCAGGGCGGCCAGGCCGTCGACGGTGAGCGCGAAGTCGGCGCCGGCCATGAACGGCACCGTCACGCTCGGCCGCTGGAATGCCACCACCGCCGACAGCGCCAGGGTGAGCGCGGCTGCGCCCAGGGAGACCGCTACGACGATCCGGTCCGCCCGCCGGGTGAGGGCGAGCAGACCGCCGACCGCCGCCGGCAGGATCACCAGCAACCAGAGCGAGGCCTGGGCGAAGCCACTCATCCGTTGAGGTCCGCCGCCATGTCGGTCATGTCCACCCGCCGTACCCGATGCAGGTGGGTGGCCACGGCGAAGCCCATCGCCATCTCCACCGTCATCGCGACGATGATCACGAGCAGCAGCACCTGCCCGGAGGGGTCCGGGGCGAGGAACCACCAGAAGCCCGCGGCGGCCAGGATGAGCCCGTTGAGCATCAGCTCCAGCCCCATCATCACCATCACCACGACCTGCTGGGACAGCGCCCCGTACAGCCCGACGCTGAACAGTGCCGCGGCCACCAGCAGAACCGTCTGGAGGGTCATCGGCCGACGCCTCCCGGTTGCGGGTCCTTCGCCGGTCGGCGGCGAAGGTCATCGCCGAACCGGTCGTAGCGGGTGCGGTGCGCGGCCAGCACCACTCCGGCGACGATCGTGGCCGCCATGACCGCGCCGACCACCCCCATGACCAGCATCTTCGGACCCATCAACTCCTCACCCAGCGCCACCGTCACGCCGGCGGGCGGTTTACCACGGCGGGCCGGCCAGGGAATGAGCACGGCCCCGGCGGCCAGGAGCACGAAGGAACCGACGGCGGCGGCCAGGGCGTGCCGCTTGTCGTGCACCATGCTCATCGGCATCAGCGCCGGGTTCATGCCCATGAACATGACCATGTAGACGGCCATCACGGCCATCTCCATCACCATCATCAGGATCGTCACGACGCCGACGTAGTTCTGCTGCAGCAGCAGCACCTGCACGCCCACCGCGATGAACGACACCGCAAGGGCGTAGCTGGCCCGGGCCATCGAGTTGACATAGAAGACCGCGGCGCCGGCGAGCACAGCCACGACGGCGAGGGCCCAGAACGAGATGTGAGTGATCATGGGTCACGTCCTCCAGACCGCGACGACAGCGACGAGCAGGTCCTGCACGAGCACCGCGGGCAGCAGTACCAGCCAGCCGACCTCCATGAACAGGTCCGGTCGGAACGCGGGCAGCCGGCGGCGCAGCCACACGAACACCGCGAGCAGGGCGACCGTCTTCACCAGCACCCAGGCCCAGTCGGGCAGCAGCGGGCCGGCCCCACCGCCGAGGAACATCGGCACGGCGAACGCCGCCCCCGCGGCCAGCAGTGCGTACCGTCCGCCCTGGAAAACCAGCCGGTCGACCCCCGACAACTCCGCCGTGACGCCACCGGCGATGTCGGATCCCAGCGCCGGCGTGAACGGTCCCCAGACCGCGATCGCGACGACTCCGGTGCAGTAGACCAGGAACGCGACAGGCATCCATACCACGAACCACAGGTCCACCTGCGCGGCCGCGACCGTCCCGACGTTCAGGCTCGACGCGGCAACCGCGGGCGCTACCAGCGCGAACATCAGCGGGAGTTCGTACGCCAGCCCGTGCGCCAGGAAGCGGTAGCCGCCGACCAGCGAGTGCACGGAATTGGCGCCCCACCCCGTCAGCCACACGAAAGCCCACGCCAGGACATCCATCGCGTTGAACCACATCACCCCGACGTCGAGGTCGAACAGCGTCCACTCCCCCAGCGGCACCACCGTCACGATCATCAGCGCCATGAAGAGCAGACCGGAACTGCCGATCCGCCACAGCAGCGTGTCAGCGGCGACCGTGGTCCTGCGCCGCTGCCGCATGAGCCGAGCCATCTCCCCCAACGGTCGTGTCAGCCCGGACGGCCCTGCGCCCGCGGCCCGCGCCGTGAAGACCCCGTCAAGCACAGCGGCGAAGACCGCGAGTAGGCCCAAGATGGCAGCCGCACCCAGTGCCCATCCGGCGGGGACCGTAGTGACCGTGTCAGGCATGCGCCACCTCGCTCGCCGCCGGCAGCGGATCGAGGTCAAGGCTCGCGACGACCAGCCGCGCGGTGGCGACGTCCAGCCCACGCACCACGTCGCAGACCTTGACGATCAACACCGGCTCGCTGGCACCGCTGCTCCCGCCGTCGGAGCCGGCAATGTCATCGGCCACCCGCTCGATCATGGACAGCAGTCGGTCGTAGGTGTCTCCTCGTAGCTGGCCGGGAAGACCCAGGCGCGCAAGGTCGGCCTCGGTAAGGAGCCCGACTCCTCGCAGCGACCAGCGCAGCAGCCACGCGCGCTTGATGTGGTGACGCAGCCGGTCGAGATCCTCGGCCGCCTTCCCCGCGCCTCGGTCGGTCAGCAGCAAGTCGCGCAGACGCCGGGCGTGGCTGGCCGCGTCGTCCCATCCCGCAAGGGCGAGCAGTCCCGCTGCGTTGTCGCAGCGACGCGCCGCGCGGTGCCGTACGTCGGGGTAGCTCACGTCACCCTGGTCGGAGGGGGCGCGGGCGTCGACCACGGTGACCTCGGCGTCGACGATGAGGTCGCCCTGCAACGAGCAGCGTAGGACAAGGCCCGCCGGCCAATGCGGCAGAACCGGGCCCATCCGAAGGTGCAGGACGTCCATCTCCAGGCCGTCACGGTCGTCGCCTCCCTGCGCGAGCGGTATCCCGGCCGGCGTCATGTCCATCGCGCCGTGGTCCATCCCACCGTGGCCGCCGTGCTCCATCCCGCCGTGGCCCATTCCACCCTGGCCGCCGTGCTCGTGGTGCTCCATCCCGCCGTGGTCGTCATGCGCGCCGTGGCCGCCGTGCTCGTGGTGGTTCATGCCGGCGTGCTGAGCGTGACCGACCTGATCGGTGTCGCCCCCCTCGCGATCGCCGGCGTGGCCGCCGTGGTCGCCGTGGTGATGGTCGCCGAGGCGCACCTCCCGGTGCTCGTCACGGTGCGGCTCGTCGTCTGGAATGGCGGACCGGCTGCGACTGTCGTCCTGCTGCCGGCCCACATCGAGAAGCTCGGCCTTAGCCCTGTCGAACGCCGCCGCCGCGAGGTGCGGGGCATCGATCTCGACTCGGGCGCGTGGCCCGGGCATCTCGTCCCACAGTCGCGCGACCACCGCCGCCATCTCCGAGCCGGAGGTGCCACACACTGCCAGCACGTCCGCGTTGGCGGGCGTGGACACGGGCAGCCAACCTCGCTCGCGGATGTGCTGCTCCGCCGCGACACGCGTCAGCCAGTGCCCCGGCACCTCGACCACAAGGACGTGCGCCTGATCGACCGCATACTTGGCAAGAACGTGACTCAGACCCACCGCAGGGCCCCCTCCCGCCACGCCCACAGCACCGCAACGAAGACCGCACCGAGGAACAGGAACATCTCGACGATCGCCGTGACCCCCACCTCAGCGACGACGACCGCCCACGGGTACATGAACAGCATTTCCACGTCGAAGGCGAGGAAGAGCAGCGTCGCGAGGTACCACCGGACGTGGTACCGGGACAGCGCGTGTTCCTCGGGCCCCCAGCCGGACTGAAACGGCAGGACCCTGAGCGCGTCGGGCGCGAGGGCGACCAGACGGTGCAGGCCGTACAGCCCGGCAACGAAGACCGAAGCGACCAGCGCCATCGCTGCGGCTCCTGCATACATGTCGCCTCCTTCAGGGTCGTTACGAGTCTGCCCGTCCGGAACCGGTCGCCGGGCGCATACCAGCACGAAGCTTCGGGTGGGCACCACAGATGCCATGGCCCAGAGGTGCACCCGCGAGACAACGCGGGACGGCGATCAAAGCACCAGGGGCCACACAGCCACGAGTCATGGCTCCGGCGCGAGGGTGTCCGTGTCAGTGGGGGCGGACGGAGGCGTGCGGCTACGTCCGGCGTACCGCCATGTCGGCCAGCAGCAGCCCGACCGAACCTGCCGCACCCGGCTCGGCGGCCCATGAGTCATCGCCGCAACTGTCGCTGTGCGGTGGTGGCTCGGCGGGGACTGCATCGACTCCAGAGGACTCAGCCGGCAGGAGTATGGCCGAGGCCTGGGCCCTCCTGGTGAGCAGCGTGCGGACATCAATGCTGATCGGCGCTGACGCGCGGGGCTGGTCGTCGGCAGCTGGATGCGGTGCGCCGATCTGGGTGTGGCGTATGCGTGGGAGCGGCTACGCAGCCCAGTGCTGGCGTCAGCAACGCGACCGAGGAGACCCAGGTTCACCGGGCCGCCGGTGTGAAGACGGTACTGAAGCATTTCCCGGGTTCCGGTCGGGTCAAGGCGACCGGGGCTACCGGGTAGCGCTCTCCGGGGTCAGCTGACAGGCGCTCGTAACCCGAAATCCGTCCTCCGAGGGCGGTCATCGGAAGGTTCTCACGAGACTTGTCGCTGTGGATGGTGATCGTCGACGAATGACTTCACGTTTTCGCTCACCCTCACCAGCACTCGCCTCAGAGCGGTAGCCGATAGCTGACCGGAACTACGGGTATCAGGGGATGCTGAGGAAGTTCAGCATGGTGCGGCGGATCAGGAACGCCATGGCGTTGTGGTGCTGGACCGTGTTCCGGAGGTTCTGCCATACGACGACGAACTGCTGGCCGGTGCCGTTGTGGGTGAGGACGGTGGCCTCGGAGGCAACCTCCCCTCCGGCATTCAGGCCGCCCAGGCCGATCTTGCTGTGGGTGATGTGAATCCCGCGCCGAGCCCATTGATGTGCTGCCGTGCGCCGGTGGTCATCCAGGAGGAGTCCCCCGCGGACTGGGCGTCGGCCAGCAGTTGGCGCATGTCGGAGGCGATGCCGTCGATGCTGTGAGAGTCGAGTATGGAGCCCTCGACGATGAGCGCGAAGAGCCGGGCCATGTCTACGGTGGTGGTGGACTGGGCGGATGGGCCGTCGTTCATGGAGGGCACCCGGACGGCGGGGAAGGCCCCGGTGAAAGTACCCGCCAGCCAGATGCCCGTATTCGTGCTCGGGTTGAACAGGCCGGTCTTGGCCAGCAGCCCGTTGATCCAGCTGTAGCCGAGTGCCTGAATGCACGCTGAGGTCTCCGGGTTGTGGCTGGGCACGGTCATGCCACGCATGTTGGCGGCGAAGACCTGGCTGAAGGAAATCAGGCATCCGCCGCTGGCGAGTTCCTCCGGCGGCCCAAAGATGGTGGGGTACTTGGGTACGCGCATGTTCTCGGTGATGCCGGGCTCGGTCTGGAACCGTGGTGCAGCGTTCTTGATGTTCTGGTTGAAGGCGCTCTTCAGGTCGTTGAAGACGCCGCTGGGGGTGCAGTCACCGGCGGTGAGAACGTGCTGCGACGCACTTTGCCGTAGTTGGAAGGCGGCGAACATGGCGGCGGCCTTGAGCAGGCTGCCGGAGAAGTGCATCTCGGTGTCGCGGAAGCCGGCGTAGGCGAACCTCGGCGAGGTGCTGGTCGGGTTGATGACCGCAGCGATCGAGATGGCCGTGTCGAGGTGTACCCGCTCGGCCGGGAAGGTTAACCCGGTCTGGGCCAGCGCCGCCGTCAGCGCCACACGCATCGCCGGGCCTGGTGTGAGCAGGTTCGGGAACGGATTGGGAAACAGCATTGCGGCCTCCTCAGCTCGAGCACCTAGGTGTCTGGATCGAGGTTTCTCGGCAACAGCTTCGCTGGGGGTCTGCCCGGCCCGGGGCTCAGCCCAGCGGCACATGCGCCGCGTACGTAATGCGCGTTTGCCCGCGGCCGAACTCGCGGTCGCTGAGGATCAGCTCGTACTCGGCGACCTCGAGGCGCATACGCCGGGCGTCGCGGTCGACGGGGAGTTCGACGACCTGTTCCCAGAGGAGGTTCCCGTCGCAGTAGGGGTCGGTCGGCTGGATTAACCCGAAGAACGCTGGCGCGTCGATCTCGGCTGGATGGCCGCTCGTGTGCTCCCAGTCGAACTCGTCGGGGTCCGAGCCGGTCGGTACGGTGATGCTCTGCACCCGAAGCGCCACCCGGGGGGCGTACGGTCCGCCCCTCGGTTCGTGTAGATCGCAGCTGGCTCCCTCCGGGTCTGGCCGAGTGATTGCGGGCGCGCGTCCGCGTAGCGCGACGATGATGTGCCGTTTGTCGCCCTGCCAAGCCAGGCTGAGCGTGCGTTCGGGGGCGACCTGTACGAACTCGCCGAGCACGACCTTTGACACCATCGCGTCCTGCAGCGACTCTGGTTGGAAGCGCACAAAGGCGAGCCGCAGGAACGGCCAGTAGTTCCACGGCAGCGCCTCGACGTCGAGCTCGATGTCGCAGAACCACACCTTGCGCCGGTCGTCCCACTCGGGCTGGAAGCCGACGGCGAGGGCACACAGTTCGTCCTCGTCGAGCGTCACCTCCTCGGCCCGGATGCAGCTTGGGAAGTGTCTCGGCTCGAGCGGTACGGCTTGCGGAGGCCGCGGTGTGCAACACCAGTTGGCGTCAAGCCCGTAGCGTGAGCAGAGGGCGTCCGGCAGCGGGTCGTCTCCTTGCAGCACAAGCCCGAGCAGCTCCCCCGCGCCGGACTGGCACCACGGTTGATCCAGGTAGACGCGCAGTCCGCCGCCGCCGCGCCGCTGGGTGTGCGTCGCCCAGCCTGGGCCCGGCGGCGTCGTCGGCCAGTTGAACGTCGGCACCGCAAAAAGAACGGTAGGGGCGATCGGCCGTGCGGAGTTGAGAACGCTCACCTCGAACTCATCGCCTGGTGGCGTGGTCGTCGTGAGGTCGTCGACGTTGATGTTGTCGGGCAGGTACTCGCGATAGGCGGACGTCGCGCACACCAGGTATTTGACCTTGCGGTGGCGAGTGTCGCCGAACTCGTGGAACTTGCGGAGGTTGGGCGCCGCCGGCGGGAATGTCATGCCGGACTTCCAGCCGTCGTCCACGGTGTAGTCGACCGCGACCGAACAGCGCTTCTCCTTGCGGCAGCCCTTGTCCTTGTCTTCTATGAGCTCTTCCCAGCGCCCGATGACTTCGATGCGGCCGGTGCTCGGTACGTGCAGCTCGATCACGCCGTCCTGAAGGCAGGCGGTGGTCTGCCCGATGTGCGTGCGGCATGCCTTCAGCGCCGTGAACCGCGCCGGCTTTACCGGGTGTTGCACGGCGTGCACGAGCACGAGGGTTCTGGGCGGCGTGATCATCCAGTGCGCGCCCGCCTCGGCCCAGCTCCGTAGGAGAGACGACGGATTCTCGTCGTCCAGCCAGTCCCAGATGGCGTGGCTCTTGAGGGCCGTGGGCACCAGGTAGGAGCTGTACCGCACATGGGACTGCTCGCCCTTGGGGATGTACACGGTCAGTAACCGATCGTCGGCGTCCCATTGGGGCGGCTGCTCGAATTCAGTGGGTTCGGCAATGCGGAGCCTGAACCCCTCGCTGTCGGGCCACCTGCCGGTGAATGGCACCTGCAGTAGCGGCTCCGTCTTGGTCGGGGGGTCGCCTGTGGGAACCTGGCACACCGGCAGCGGGTCGCCGGCGACATGGTCGACCAGTCCCGGCAGGCCGCGCAGCGCGGTTCCGGCCACGATCGGGTCGGGCAGGTACGGCGTGGTCAGCGTCTCGTTGGCAGTGTTGATCCAGTATTCGCCGACGTTGGACGGTTTGCCGAACGGGATTGTCGGCTTTGCGAATGTTCCGGATTCGCGCAGCGAGATGCGGTAGCCCGCGTCCGGGTCCAACCAGCCGCTGGTGTCGCGGAAGGCGCATTCGAGCATTCCGTGCAGCTCGGCCATGTCCTGCGAGGTCTTCGGCGGAAAGAAGTGGCGTGTGCGGTGTGCTGCCGCGTCCGGCGGCGTCGCCTGCATGACCTGCTGGTCGTACGTGGCGCTGTCGCGGTCGACATCGCTGCGCAGCACGACCCGCTCGAGCGACTCACCCGGCCAGAACTTCCGCAGCGCCAGCGGAGCAGACGGCCCGGCCGGCTCGAAACGCCGGTAGGTGATCGGGTCCGACTGCGACGCCGAGTCCTCAACAGCCGCCAGCGGCTCGCCGCACAGGTCGACGCCGATCGCCCGTAGCGTGTATGTGTGGCCGAATCGCAGGCGTGGCAGCGAGCCGGGGCACGCGTGGAATTTCGTCACGAGGCGGAACTCAGTTTCAGTCTCGCTGCGCGGCGCCGCCGGGCCGTCAAAGTCCTGCTCCGGCGGCAGCGGCCCGCCGACGTGGCTCTCGAGGGTAAGTCCGGGCCGCGGCACGACGAGGCTCCAGCCGGTCCAGCGCGCGAGCACCTCGGGCACGTACAGCGGCGAGGATTCGTCGTCGCAGGACGTCGCAGACGTCCGCTTGACGTAGCCCTGGTCGATCACCTGGCACCATTGCCTCGGATTTCCGGCGTCGTCGACAAGGTCGTAGGTCCCGAACCGCTTGCAGAGCGAGAGCCAGTCGCCGCCGTCGGGCCGCACCTCGATCCGGTAGCCACGTACGAGGTCCTCGGCGAACAACTCCTGTGGCAGCTCAGCCGGCTCGCCCGGGGCGTCCGCCGGCTTCGGCTTCGCCTTCTCCGCAGCATCGACCAGATGTCGGTGCACGTGCCAGGCGCGGTCGGCGCGCACTAGCGCGAGGCCAGCCGAGCGAAGCGCCGGGAGCGTCTCGCGCTGCGGCCGGTCGAGCGCGTACACCTCGAGGCCGTCGAGCTGACAGGTGCGCTCCAGCGTCGCCGCAGCGAGGATCGCTTTCATCGCCGCTCCGTCCGAGTCGAGTTGGATGACGTCGAACTTCGGCGCGTCCGTCTCGATCCGGTCACCCGCCCCGCTGAGGTCGAGCATCCCGCTGGCGAAGTCCGAGCCGGGCGCATGCGCCGCCGTGAAGCTGTCGCCGGTCAGCTGGCAGCGGGTGCGCGGCGCGATGTCGCCGGCCCTCGTCGCTCCGTTCCAGATCGGGATCGCGCGCACGGTGCCGGGATCGGTCGCCGGTCTCGGCACGCGCAGCCGCACGACGAGCCCGAGCCGGCGCATGATCTGGGGGTAGTCGCCGAGGGCGCCGAGCGCCTGGTGGAAGTCGAGTCGCGGCTTGTCGGGCGGCGGCTGGGACGCGGGCGGGTTGGCGTTCTCGGGGCGCTCGTGGAAGCGCTTGGCGCGCGCGAAGTCGCAGGTGAGGTCGCGGCACTTGAGCCCATTGGCGATCGGCCCGTGCGGCTCCGGCGCGATCGCGAGCTCCGCGGCCATCCGCTGCTCGAGTCTCTCCATCGGCCCCTCAGGTGCCGGCCCGATCGGCGGCTTCGTGACGTACGGGGAGGGGTGAACGGTCCGCGGCATGGTGACCTTCGGCTTCGTCGGATCCGGCGGCGGCCCCGGGTCCGGCTCCGCGGCCTCGCGCAGAAGCCGTAGGAGGGTGCGCACGACATAGCGCAGAGGGCGCGGGAGCAGGCGGCACAGCGGACGGAGCGGGCGACACAGCCACCGCAGCGGCCGCCAGAGCCAGGCGAGACAGCCCTGCGGCCGTGGCAGCGGGGTGGGGTCGGGCGGTATTTCGACCGAGGGCAGCGGGATGTCGCGGTCCTCGCGCGGCGGCGGTTCCCGCTCCTCCTTGACTCGCACGTCGGTAACCGGTCCGACGGTCTGTCGCAACGGCTCGAGCTCGCTTCGGGGCGGCGGCTGCGTTGGGAAGCCGCGCCCGATATCCGTGTACAGCTTCCGCAGATACGCGGTGATGAAGCGCACCGAGTACGAATGGATCTGACGTTTGCACAGGTCCCGAAACGACCACGGGCGGACGAACGTGGTCGCGCGGAACAGGTGGTCCCACGCGTCGTGGTCGAGCGGAAACAGAAGGCGGACGTCCGCGTCGTGCCGGCTTCCATCGGCGAACTGGACCTTGAAGGTGAGGTGGTCGGCAAGGGTGCGCGTCCAGTGCTCAAACTCGGGGAAGTCGGAGAGCCGGAACTCGGAGCAGGGAGGTGCGTTAACACCCAGGCGCGGAGAGACCAGCACGTCGAGTTCAAGCGTTGCCGCATCCGCACCGCGTGGGAGGACAGTCCACAGGACCTGCTGCTCAGGCACAGGCGAACGCCTCGCAGTACTCGTGCCACGGGCCCGGCGGCATGAGCTCTGCAAACGCCGGGTCGTTCGCGTTGCCCGCGAACTGGCGCTCGCACTCGATCTGCACGGACTGGGAGAACAGGAAGATGTCGATCTCGACAGTCAGGACTGCCCGCCCGTACGCCTTGCCTGGTTCCTTGTAGGTGAAGCTCAGATTCAGCTCGACGGAGACGGAAATCAAGCCGAGCACGGACATGTTGCCACCGAGGCGGAGGTAGCCGGTCAGGGTGCAGCCCTGCTCGCTCTCGATCTTGAAGTAGATGCCGGCCATCACGTGCACGCCGCCTTGGGCGACGCCGAGGTTGACCGCGCAGCTCGCGCCGAACTCGATCGCCGCCTCGAGCTGCTGGACACCTTGGGGATCGATCGCGAGGTTGAAGAACCCCCCGCCGCCGAACAGCGACACGGTCAGCAGGAACGGCTCCTCGCGCTTGCAGAAGGCGAAGTTGACCGTCAGCGCCCCGTTCACGAACGGGATCGCGAAGCCCGCGGCAAAGCCAAGGTTCTGCAACGCGAAGACGCCGACCGCGACGTCCGGGAGCGCGAGCGAGTAGTTCGAGCGCACGCCCGCCGGCGTGACGTCGATCGCCGGCGGGTCGCTGAAGCCGTCGAGTGGGATGAGGTCCTTGAGGCGTTCTACGAACGAGAGCGGGCCCGCGAAGACGACCTCGCGCATCTTCACCTCGACGTTCGGCTTACTGCCGGTCGACATCGCGAACGTCACCTTGTCGAAGCCGATCTTCAGGAACGTCGGCTTGCCGAGGAGGTGGATACGGAAGTCCGTGAGCGTCGAGCGGACGTCCGACTTCGGGATCGACGAGCGCGCGTCGAAGGTCGCGACGATCTCCATCTTCGTGGCCTGATCGACCACGAAGATCGGGAATTCCGTCGGGTAGCAGACCAGGACCGGGTTCCAGACCTGGCGGGCGACGAGCTGGTTGTTGATGCGCTCGGTGACCATCCGCGGCACGTCACTCGGCCGCGTGCCCTCGATGATCCCAAGCACCTGCTGAAGCTCGAAAACGCCGAACAGTTTCGGCAGCCTCGGGACCCCCGCGAAAAAGGCGTTCGGATCAAACTTCCCGGCAGCAAGTTCGGCGATCTTTCCAACCTCGCCGCCGACGGGGCCGAGCCGGCGCGAGAGGCCCGCGACGCTCATGTTCGGCTGGATGAGGCCGCCCGCGCGGTCGCCCTTGTCGCTGAAGTCGAGGGCGAGCTTTCCGGGACACCGCAGCTGCGCGATGACCTCGTTGACATTCGTTCCACCAAGGCCATTGGCTTTGTAGGTGTCGTGGTATTCGAACTCAGCAGAGCCGCTCATGCCGGCGATGATCTGCAGCGCGGGCGCACTGACCTCGGCGATCGAGAGCTCGGGCCAAAAGCCGGGCTGATGGTCGGACGGCGGCCCGGACGGCGTCGGCATGGGATCCTGCGGCAGCGCCGTGAATGAGACGGACTTTGTCGAGTACGTCGTGTCGCCGTTCGGCCCCGGCGCGAAGGCGATGTTCGCCCCGCCCGCAGCGAGCGGCGGCGCACCGTACGCCGTTCTCGCCTTCTTGATGGTCGTGCTGCTCCACGCCTCCGTGGCACTAATCCACACCAGCGGCGTCGTGAGGTCGACTGTGTTGCCCTCGACGTCGGTACCGGTGAGCATGAACGGGAACGGCTTGGACGTTGCCTTCTCGCAGATGAGACACCCATCGCCGCCAGGCTCCAAATCGGGGGTCACCAGCGTGCGGAGGCGAACCTCATGCAGCGGCATCGTGTGCGCCTGACCGCTCGGCGCCGCCCCCGGCAGGAACGACTTGCCCGGCTGAAGCACCACGACTATCTCGCGCTTGAGCAGGAGCGGCGGGTCACCAGGCGGCGGATCGCCGTCGACGAACTTGCGCTCCGACACGCCGCCCTCCAACTTGGCCGCCAGATGCCCGAAGGGATAGAGGAAGCCAAGGCGAACGATCCGGACGAAATCGTCGCGTCCCTGAGCCGCGCGATGCGTCCACTCGACGAGGCTCGTATGCCTCAGTGGCGGGCTCCAGTCCCCGTGCGAGTCGAGCCACGCGCCGAGGGCAGTCAGCGCGAGTCGCCGGATGGCGATCGGCTCGGGCTGGTATGCGGTGCCGGTCTGCAAGCCGTAGCGGCGGTTGCCGGAGACGTGCACGATGTCTGCACGGTCGCGCTGGCTCATTATGTTGCATGGGAACGGCTCGTGGTCGCCCTTATCGAGGTTCGTCCACTCCGGCTTGCCGGGGTCCCAGGCGGGTCCGTTGCCCTGGCGCAGCCAGATCGCGCGGACCTGGCGTTGCCCGCCGCGGTCAGGCGCTGGGCGCAGCAGCGAGTGCCAGAGCTCGACCCGCGTCGAGCCCGCCCCGCGAATCGGCGAGCTCATGTGCTCGAAGCCGGCCTCCTCCTCAGGCGACAGCACTAGCCGGAACGGCAGTTCGATCGCCGTCTCAGCCGTACCGGGCTCGGCCAACGCAGGCGGGTTGAAGAGGTACCGAAAGAGCGCCACCACGTTAAAGCAGCCGGCCGGCTCCTGTCGACGCGCGGCGCTGGCCGGCACCATGAGCGTGCTGTTGGCGAGCAGCTCGAGGACCGCCGGCAACTTAAAGGCGACCGGCAACGCGCGAGGGTCGATGCGGAACGCGACCCGGGAGTGGGCGGCGGCACGCGACGGCACCACGACCGAATGGCGCCGCTCACCGTCCGGGAACGCCATCTCGGTCACGTGCTGCGGCGGCAGGTGAACGACGATCATAGGAACGCCACCCGCGATCGGCACCAACGTGCGGCACGGAGGGCTCCCGACCACATCAATGTGCAGAAGCTCCAAATCACAGACAAGGAGATCCTCAGCCCGGACGACTCGAACCCGCGTCAACTCGCCACCCCTCTGGAACGCTGGCCTCGTCACTTCTCCCGCAAAGCCCCGTGGGTGCCTTAACACCCCGTTTGTGAGGCTACCGCTGCACTTGGGCCTTATGGCGAAATCCCGGATGACGGCCGGTATGGGCCTTCTCCGTGCATCCGTTGGTCGTTGGTCGTGGGACGACGAGTCGGCGTTGTGGCTGACGCCGGGCCTGGGCCGGGTCGGACGCGGTCGTGCGGCGATCTTGCCCGCCGCGCGCCCTGCAGGCCCAGCCGTCGCATCAGCCGCTCGATCGTGCACCGGGGCACCGGCACGTCCTCGCGCAGCAACTGCCGCCAGACCTTGCGCGCGCCGTAGACCCGGTAGTTGTCGCCAAACACCCGCATAATCTCGTCGCAGAGCTCGTCGTCGCGCACCGCACCTTCGACAGCGGCTCGGTGATGGTCGCCGCCGCGAGTTCGTCGCTGCCGCACGCCCGGATGCCCTTCTCATGCCACGGGACACGGATCGACTGCTTCGCGTGGGGCGAGAACGTCGTGACCAAGGCTTCGCTGCACGGCGTCAACTACACCAACGGCTCCACGTCACCCTTCTTCACGCGCACCTCATGGGCGTTGGCGATCATCGCCGGTGCGGCGGCTCCCGTACAGAGCATGCACGCTGTCGTGGTCCGGGCCGGCGTGAGCGCAAGCCGGGGCCGTCGTAGCGCCAGACCGCTCCGCACGCCGATAGCTCATACAGCGGAGTCACTCTGCGCCGTACGGCCCAGGCGGCGACTCGCCGTATGGTTCGAGCAGCAACTCGTCGTCGAATTCCAGGCGACGTCGCGCCGGGCCTTCGAACGCGTCCAGCAACTCTTCCTCACGATAGATGCGGCCTGCTTCCAGGTAGTCAGGTGCCGGCGCGAGCGGAACGAAGAGGTCTCGGTCACCGTTGATTTCGGACAGCCACAAGACGACGGCGTAGAGCGCCGGGATCTTCAGCATGTGCAGTTCGTAGCTATTCTGCTGGATTTCGGCAACCTCGACGAGGTCCCGAAGCGCCAGGGCGGTCGACTGCACGAACGGTCCCATGTTGACCTGCTCCAGCCCGGCTGGTCGGCCGTCAGCACCGGCAGAGACCTCACTGCTCGCCACCGCACGCGAACCGACCACGGCCAGGTACCGCCAGCCGGTGACTGCCGAGTCGCCGAGCGGCCGGCGCGCAGCAAGATCGTCAAGCCGGACGTGGTGCACTGTGTGGGGCGCCGAAAGCTCCGCTTCGTCCGCGCGCAGCGCCGTCAGTTCAGCTACTCCAGTGTCCTGCGCGAACTTCGCCATGTACTGGAGGCCTGTCGGCGCGATCCGCTGCGGGTCCCCTGGAGCCGATGCATACTGGATAGCCATTGTCACCTCGTGAATAATCGTAGGACCGGGCTCTGGCGCTTTGGTACGCGATGCTCAAGGAACCGTCAGAAACGTGAGGGCGCACATGCACCACCACATGCCGGACCTGAGGTCAGCTCGATCTCCGCCAGGCGCTTGATCCTGCGCGCCCAATGGACGCCGTCACTTCGTATAGTATGTGCGTACCCAACGCCCTAGGCCCTGGTAGGCCATTCGGAAGGAATTGTAGGACACAAATGATGATCCGTAAAACGGGTCCTGAACGTAGAGGTACCTTTCCAGGACGAATGGATTCAGGCTGACGACGACATCGCCATACCCGTTGATCAAGGGAGCGTGGCCCCCTCCGCCGCTCCAGAGGATCGCTGTCACCACTGGTCGCCTCGCAGCGATCTCCGGTTCCAACTCCGTCGCCGTTCCGCTCTCGATGCGATCAAGGTGACCCACTCGAATCAGGCCGCTACTGACGGGCCAGGGTTGGTTGCAAGCCGGAGTGCTGCCGGCCGTGCAACAGTTCGTCGTGCCGAGTGCGTCGTCGACCCAAAAGCATTGTTCCCACAGGCTTCCCGGTTCATAGAACGCCGCCACGCTCACCGTCGTCGCGACCCAGCACCAATTGTCCTGCTCTTGCTGCTGAATGACGAATGGAAAGACATCTCCTGCCATCAGGCTCGCCTCCATTTTCGATCGATGAATCAGACTTTCTCGCAAGCAGCCCGCCTTACAAGCGGGATTCGACAGAACTCGATTCGGGCTGCCGGCCATGAGTGACTGATGCACCTTTGAAGTTTAGCGAAGCTCGAATGCGGCCGACCGGTTTCCGCAGAACCTGCCCGTCGGCAGCGGAAGTCTCGTTATGTTTCTGTTCGCCTCACTGAGCCCTTTCATCGTGATCATGCTGGTCGCGGTGGGTGCGAGCAGCCCGGAGATCGATGAGGGCGTATCCCCACCGGCATTCCTGGCCAGAAGATCGACTCTTACACGTAACGGACCGCGGACGGGCGAACCGGATGCGGGCGGGCAGCACGCTCATCTACCACTGCGCGGAGGGGGCAGCGTGTTTCGGTGGTGGCGTGCGAGTTCCGTGACGCCGCTACGGCGGGCTGCCTTCGGCAGCGGTTCATGGCCATGCACTGCAACGGCGTCGATTCAGCCGCGTGCTGCCCAGGCTGTTCGAAACTTGACCCAAGTGTGAAGAACCTATAGCCACCAAAGATCGCTAGCAGAACAGCCTATCTCTCATCAGGAGGTGCGTAGCAGATTCGTACCGGCGACGGTGCGGCAACGACTGGCCCCCGTGCACCCCTTCGCGGTCACCGGCAATCGCCTGATGACTTCCACAGGGCGGCGATAGCCTGGTGGCGAGATGGCCAGCGTTGCGAAATGGTGGTGGGGACATGCCTCCGAACGAACCTGTCGACATACCCTCCGAGGCGTACGCCGCACTTCGGCATCTACGAGACGCGCTCGTGGACGTCATACCGCAGAAACTCGACTTCGCGATCGGAATCAAGCAGACCGGCGGCGAGTACCAGGATGAACTGGCGTTAATCGTGCTCATCCCCGAAAAGCTTCCGCGCGACCAGGTGCCCGCCGATCAGCTCATCCCCGCCGAGTTCGAAGGCTTCCGCACGGACGTGGTCCAATTCCGGCCCACCGAGATCGCCGACACCTCGCCTCATGATCCTTTGCTCGGAGGCATCCAGATTTCCCGTCCCGCATTTGTGGACGACGACGGCAATCTACGTTCTAAGGCCGGGACCCTGGGTGCCATGGCACGGAACCGCTCCGACGGGGCGATGCTCATGCTCACGAATTGTCACGTATTGCCGGACGCGGGCGTCGACGTCCACCAGCCGGCCGACCTGATCACCGGGCATCGTGTGGTCGGCACCTCCGACCGAGGGGTGTCTACGAACGACTGGCTCGACTGCGCGGTGGCGGTCGTCGGCGAGGGCCAGGCGGTCTCCGCCGCGATCGCAGACATCGGTCCGGTTGCCGGCACGACCGATGTCACTCTTTGGCAGCAGGTAACCAAGCGGGGCGCGCAAACCGGCGTCACCTCCGGACTTGTGGTCTCGGTAATCCCGGATCTGTCGGAAGGCATGATCATCGGAATGATCATCGACACTTTCCCCTTCGGCAGCCTGTTCTGCTGGCACGGCGACTCCGGGTCAGTGATCCTCAATCTGAGCGGCGAAGTGGTCGGACTGCTGTTTGCGATGGACGATGAACAGTGCGACCCGGCCGGCACGCCGTTGAGGGCACGCGGTCTGGCTTCGACGATCGGTCCGGTCCTGGATGCCCTTCAGATCGACATCGAAGTCAGCCCCTGACAAATATATTTAGACGAGTGTCATGCCGACGGAATCTGGGGCCCGCCGCAGAGTCACCCCACATCCCACTCAAGTGGACTACGCGTCAGGCCGGTGAGGCCGCGTCCGTTCGCCGAGTAGGCCACCCCACTCCCGACGAGGCGCACTTTCGTCGGCATTCCTCCAGATCTATCAATTCCGGCTCAGCCTAAGAGAGGGCGAGCAAAATTGGCACGCTCCCCCACAAACCTGCGAAGGCTGTGGGCCTCGCCGTAAATCCAAGGTACGCCAGCCGTAGACCCGCGCGAACTGTTCCGCACGAGCCTCCGACCGCATGCTCCATTAGCCTCGCGCCTTCACGAAGGCTGGCGGTGGTGGCGGGTCGTGAACGTGAAAATGCCCTCT
>NZ_JBHSBP010000102.1:0-39654 GCF_042650725.1 Micromonospora sp. GCM10011541 | reverse complement strand
CGCGAAATCTACCGACGCCTCGAAACCCCGCCCTCAGAGCTTGACGCAGCATAGGAGCGTCCCTTCCGCCCACCCGCTCTCCCGCGATCTTGCACTTACTGCCCGGATAAGAAGGGCAAGCCAGGCATTTCAACGACCCAAAGTGCAAGATCGCGAAAGTGGGAGTGGGAGTGGGAGCGGGAGCGGGAGCGGGAGTGGGGTCAGGTGGCCAGCCGGGAGCGGATCAGGAAGCGGACGCCGTCGGGGGCCTCCAGGGAGAAGCCGCTGCCTCGGCCGGGGACCACGTCGACGGTGAGCCTGGTGTGTTTCCAGAGGTCCCACTGGGACTTCGACATCCAGAACTCGACCGGCTCGGGGACGCCGTCCACGGCGAGCGCCGCGAGGCGGACGTCGGAGCCGCCGGTGCGGAACTCGCCGGCCGGGTAGCACATCGGGGCGCTGCCGTCGCAACAGCCGCCGGACTGGTGGAACATCAGCGGCCCGTGCCGCCCCCGCAACGACCGGATCAGCTCGGCCGCCGCGGGGGTCACGGTCACAGGATCAGCCATCAGAAGAAGCCGAGCTTCTTGGTGGAGTAGCTGACCAGCAGGTTCTTGGTCTGCTGGTAGTGCTCCAGCATCATCTTGTGGTTCTCCCGGCCGATGCCGGACTGCTTGTACCCGCCGAACGCGGCGTGCGCCGGGTAGGCGTGGTAGCAGTTGGTCCAGACCCGCCCGGCCTGGATGGCCCGGCCGGCCCGGTACGCGGTGTTCATGTCCCGGGTCCACACGCCCGCCCCGAGGCCGTACAGCGTGTCGTTGGCGATCTTCACCGCGTCGTCGAGGTCGGCGAAGGAGGTCACCGAGACGACCGGGCCGAAGATCTCCTCCTGGAAGATCCGCATCGAGTTGTCGCCCTCGAAGACGGTCGGCTCGACGTAGTACCCGCCGGACAGTTCGCCGCCAAGGTCCGCCCGTGAACCGCCGGTGAGCACCCGGGCGCCCTCCTGCCGGCCGATGTCCAGGTAGGACAGGATCTTCTCCAGTTGGTCGTTGGAGGCCTGCGCGCCGATCATCGTGTCGGTGTCCAGCGGGTGGCCCTGCTTGACCGCCTTGGTCCGGTCCACCGCCGCCGCCAGGAAGTCCGAGTAGTGGCCCTGCTGGATCAGCGCCCGGGACGGGCAGGTGCAGACCTCACCCTGGTTGAGGGCGAACATGGTGAAGCCCTCGAGCGCCTTGTCCAAGAACTCGTCGGAGCGAGCACTGACGTCGTCGAAGAAGATGTTCGGGCTCTTGCCGCCCAGTTCCAGGGTGACCGGTTTGATGTTCTCGCTGGCGTACTGCATGATCAGCCGCCCGGTGGTGGTCTCGCCGGTGAACGCCACCTTCGCCACCCGGGGCGAGGACGCGAGCGGCTTGCCCGCCTCGACGCCGAAGCCGTTGACCACGTTCACCACCCCGGGTGGGAGCAGGTCGGCGACCAGCGACAGCAGGTAGTGGATGGACGCCGGGGTCTGCTCGGCGGGCTTGAGCACCACCGCGTTGCCGGCGGCCAGCGCCGGGGCGAGCTTCCAGGTGGCCATCAGGATCGGGAAGTTCCACGGGATGATCTGCCCGACCACGCCGAGCGGCTCGTGGAAGTGGTACGCCACGGTGTCGTCGTCGATCTCGCCGAGGCTGCCCTCCTGGGCCCGGATCGCCCCGGCGAAGTAGCGGAAGTGGTCGATGGCCAGGGGGATGTCGGCGGCCAGGGTCTCGCGTACCGGCTTGCCGTTCTCCCAGGTCTCGGCGACGGCGAGGGACTCCAGGTTGTCCTGCATCCGGTCGGCGATCTTGTTGAGGATCAGGGCGCGTTCGGCGACCGAGGTGCGCCCCCAGGCGTCGGCGGCGCCGTGCGCGGCGTCGAGGGCCTTCTCGACGTCGTCGGCGGTGCCGCGGGCGACCGCACAGAAGGTCTGGCCGGTGACCGGGGTGGGGTTCTCGAAGTACTGGCCGCCGTGCGGCTTGACGTACTCGCCGCCGATGAAGTGGTCGTAGCGGGACTGCCAGTGGGTGGGAGCGTCGTAGCGCGCCATGGGTACCTCCGCCGTCCGTCTGGGGGTGACGGCGGGGACGTTAGTTTCGCGGACGTTGCAGCAACGTTGCGCGCGGCAGGTCGTACTCCCGGGAGAGCTGGTGGACGCGCGCCACCGCGAGGGGCCGACGCGGCGCACCCGGCGGCAAGGCCCGGGCCAGGGCCTGCCAGGCGGTGAGGTCGTCGGCCCCGGCGGGCGTCGCGGTCCAGGCCGCGAGCAGCGCGGGGTCAGCGGTCGCCAGCACGGCCGCGCGGAGCTGCCCGTCGATGAGCCGGCGCAGTCGCGTCACTCCCGGCGCGTCCGACCCGGGCAGCAACGGCCCGCCGTACGCCTGGAGCGCCCCCGCCGGGTCGCCCCGGTCGAGCAGCTCGGTGACGGTACGGAAGTCGGCGTGCACGGTCCCGCGCAGCCGGTACGGCCGGGAGTCGAGCAGTTCCGGGCCGAGCGCCCGGCGCAGCCGGGACAGTTCGGCGCGCAGGGTGACCGGGTGCAGCCGGTCGTCGCCGTACAGGTCGAGGCCGAGCTGTTCGCCGGTGCGCCCCTCGGGGTGGTCGAGGAGCAGCACCAGCAGTTCGCTGTGCCGGCGGCCGAGCCGGATCCGCCGACCGCCGACGCGCAGCTCCGCCTCGTCGCGGCCGAGCGCGCTGACGGTGACCACGGCCGGGTCGAGGGGTTGGGCGAGGAACGCCTCGGCGGCCCGGGCGGTGGCCCGGACCAGGGCGAGGCTCTGCGGGTTGGCCAGGTGGTCGCCGCCGGTGATGTCGACCGCGCCGAGCAGCCGCCCGGTGGCCGGGTCGTGGATGGGCGCGGCGGCGCAGGTCCAGCGTTGCACCGGCCGGACGAAGTGTTCGGTGGCGAAGATCTGCACGCTGTGGTCGACGGCGAGGGCGGTGCCGGGGGCGTTGGTGCCGGCGTGCGCCTCGTCCCAGCGGGCGCCGGGGATGAAGTTCATCCGCTCGGCGTGCCGGAGCACCCCCGGATGTCCCTCCACCCAGAGCAGCCGCCCGTAGGCGTCGCAGACCGCCATCAGGTGCGCGCCGTCCTGGGCGATGCCGCCGAGCAGGTCACGGAAGAGCGGCAGCACCTGAACGAGGGGATGGGCGGCGCGGTAGCTTTCCAGCGTGTCGTCGCTGAGGTCCACCGGGGCGGTGGCCTCCGGGTCGAGGAGCGCCTGGGCGGAGCGGCGCCACGAGTGCCGGACCACCTCGCGTACCAGTTGTGGTTCGGCGTCGCCGGTGAGGAAGGCTTCGTGGGCGGCGCCGACCTGCGCGATCCGCTCGGCCGGATCGGCGCCGAATTCCAGGGCGAGCCACGGGTCAGCCATCGGCGACCTCCTCGCGCCCATGGTGACCCACCTCACCCACGATCGCCAATACCGGTTGCCCGATCGATCGACGCCCCTTCATGCTGTGTCCCGCCCCCGCAGGGCGCGGCGGCGTGGTGGCACGGGAAGGGTGGTCGTGATGGTCGGGGCGCGGGAACGGATGATGGTGCAGCTCCAGCTGGTCAGCGACGACCGCCATCTGGTGGCCTGGGTACGCGACGACCGCCGGGTGCGGGTCGGCGCCGAGCTCTCGCTGCGCGACCACGCCGAGCCGGACCGCTTCTGGCGGGTGGTGGCCAAGGGCGAGCCGCGGCCCGCCGGTGAGATCAGCCGCGGCTGGCACAACGACATCTGATCTCTCCACGTGGGCCTGGTTCACGCCGGGCCCATGTCTCTTCCGCAAACTTTACATTGACAAGTTCGCGTCCTCGGGACAAACTTGACGATGACAAGATGAGCTTGATCGGGGAGGTCGGAATGGAACCCACCATGGTGCGGCAGCTGTGGCAGCTGATCGAGCCGGTGCACGCGCTGGTCTACTACGCGCCGGAGCTCACCGAGGAGGCCGCGACCCTCGGCCTGGCCACGGACGAGCGCTGGCCGGGCTACTTCGCCCTGCGCTCCGCCCCGCTCGGCGCGGCCGGGCCCGAGCTGGTCACGGCCACCTACTACAGCTTCAGCCCCCGCATGGTCGCCGAGTACGTCCCGGCGGTCTGGTCCGTCGCCGACCCGGCGAAGGTGCTCGACGCGCGACTGTCCGGGATGGACCGGGCGCTACGTGCCCTGCTCGGCGACCGGGTCGACTCGCCCGAGCTGGCCGAGGCCGCCGCGCTGGCCCGCCGCGCCGCGCAGGCCGCCGACCTGGCCGGGCGTCCGCTGGCCGCCGCCAACGCCGACCTGCCCTGGCCGGACGCCCCGCACCTGGCGCTCTGGCAGGCCGCCACCATCCTCCGCGAGCACCGCGGCGACGGGCACGTGGCCGCGCTGCTCACCGCCGGCCTCGACCCGACCGAGGCGCTGGTCTCCTTCGCCGCCGTGGGCGCCGCACCGGTCGAGGTCTTCGCCAGCCGGCGCTGGACCGACGAGGAGTGGGCCGCCGCCCGGGACCGACTCGCCGCGCGGGGCCTGGTGGACGCCGCCGGGCTGGCGACCGACGCCGGCCACCGGCTGCGCGACGAGGTGGACCGGCGTACGGACGACCTGGCGGCGGCACCCTGGCGGGCGGTCGGCCCGGCGGTCGGCCGGTTCGCGCAGCTCGTGGCCCCGCTGACCGGAGCGGTGGTGGCGTCCGGGTTGCTGCCGATGCAAAGCACGCTGGGCATCCGTCGGCCACAGTGATTCAGGTAACTTTCCGGTCGGTGTCGCTGATCCCGGCAGCGCTCCCAGCCCGTACCGGCAGTCGTCAGAGGACATCGGACGACGGGAGATGCGGTGAGGGTGCAGCGGAAGCACGTACTGGCGGCCGGGGTGGCGGCGGTCGCGGCGGCGGTGGTGGCGGTCGGGACCGGGTTCGGCTTCGCCGACACCACTCCCGCCGGACAGAGCGCCTGCCAGGGGTCGGTCACCTTCTCGGCCGAGGGCGGGGCGCCCGCGGCGACCAGCGACCGGTTCCCGGTCGGCACCCGGCTGCGCGTGACGAACCTGGACAACGGCAAGGCGGCGACGGTGTCGGTGACCGGCCCGTCGGGCAGTTGTGTGCTGCTCAACGCGGCGGCGATGGACCTGGTCCGGGAGCCGGGCAAGAACGTCATCCGGCGCAACCTGGTGGAGCGCCTGGACGGTGGCGGCGGGGCGGCGCAGCCGGGTGGCGGCGGGCCGGCCGGTGGCCAGACCCGGCCGGGTGACGCGCAGCCCGGTGCCGCCGGGCCCGGCGGCGGGGTGAGCGCACCGGCCGGGCAGAGCGTCTGCACCGGAGCGATCACGTTCTCCGCCGAGGGTGGCGCGCCCGCCGCGACCAGCGGACAGTTCCCGGTCGGCACCCGGCTGCGAGTGACCAACCTGGACAACGGCAAGGTGGTGACGGTGCCGGTGACCGGCCCGTCGGGCAGTTGTGTGCTGCTCAACGCCGCCGCGATGGAGCTGATCCGCGAGCCGGGCAAGAACCTGGTCCGCCGCAACGCGGTGGAGCTGCTCCGCTGATCACGCCGCCGCGCGGTTGCCGCCTGGTGCCGGGGTGCCCCGCCGGCGCGGCGGCGCCCCGGCCCGGCGGCCGGTGGAACACCATGGGTGTCTCCGAGGTGCCGTGGCACCCATGGTGTTCCACCGAGGAGCGCCGGCGGTCGTCAGGCGATGCGACGGATGCGGCGGACGGCCAGGTAGAGCAGGAGCGCCGCGAGCGCGACGAAGATGCCGGTCTCGATGCCCTGGAACAGCCAGAACCGGCCCGCCGGCTGGTAGAGCTGCCAGTTGTAGGCGCCGGGCCCCAGGCCCAGCTCGGCACCGCAGGCCCGGCCGTCCGGTCCCTTCCCGCCCGGCGGGCACATGATCTGGGTGTCCGCCGCCACCATCGTCCCGTCGGCGTCGCGGATGCCCTGGGAGAGGATCCAGTCGCCGCGCTCCGTCAACGGCTCCCCGGTCCCCTCGATCGGGAAGGCGAGGGTCCGGGCGGGCTGGTAGTGCGGCCGGGCCAGGATCGCCACCACCGCCCGTACGCCGATGAACCCGGCCAGGGTAATGCCCATGGCGGGCAGCATCTGCTTCCACACCGTGCCGGTGAAGATGCCGAGCGCCACGGCGAAGAGGGTGTAGCCGATCGGGACCACGCCTTGCAGGTCGAAGACGATCAGGCCGAGCCGGCCCTCCCGGGCGGCGTGGGTCAGCGGGTCGACCCACCAGGACATGCCCAGCCCGTAGCAGACCGCGAGGGCCACCACGGCCGCGCCGACCAGCCCGAACTTCACCAGCGCCCATCGGGTCCGGCCGACGCCCTGGGTCCAGATGAAGCGGTGCGTGCCGTGCTCCACCTCCCGGGCGACCAGCGGGGCGCCCCAGAACAGGCCGACCAGCACCGGCAGGGTGAGCAGCAGTACGGCCACCAGGTTGAGGCTGCCGTACTGGTTGGTGAAGCGGCGGAAACCCGCCTCGCAGCTGTCTCGGGTCGTCGCGGCCACGTCCGGGTCGCTCAGTTGGCCTACGCACTCCGCCAGCCCGAGGTCGGCGAAGGTGTGCCGCATCGACAGGCCGATCGGCACCATCAGGGCGGCGAGCGCCGCGAACCCCAGCAGAGTGAAGAACGCCTGCTTGCGGTGTTGCCGCCAGGTCAGCCAGATCATGCCGGCACCCCCCACTCGCTGTGCCTGGTCTGCGTGGCGCCGTCGGCCAGGTAGGCCAGGACGACGTCCTCCAAGCCGACGTCGCGCACCGTCCAGGCGGGATCGGTGACCGGGCCGTCGGTGCGGACCAGCAGCGTGGACTGCCGGTCGGTGTGGCTGGCCCGGACCACCCCGTTGACGCCGCCGATCGGGCCGCCGTCGTGCCGCGGGCCGACCAGCTGCCGGTGCGACGCGACCAGGTCGTCGACCGCGCCGGCGAGCTGCACCTGGGCGGCGTTGAGCACGATCAGGTAGTCGCAGACCCGTTCCAGGTCGGCGAGCAGGTGCGAGGAGAGCAGCACGGTGGTCTCGGACTCGGCGACGCTGCCCATCAGCGACTGCAGGAACTCCCTGCGGGCCAACGGGTCCAGGCTGGCGACCGGCTCGTCGAGCAGCAGCAGCCGGGGCCGCTTCGCCAGCGCGAGGGCCAGCGCAACCTGGGCGCGCTGACCGCCGGAGAGCTTGCCGACCGGCAGCTTGGGCGGGATGCCGAGCTGGGCCAGCCGGTTACGGGCGAGCGCCCCGTCCCAGCGCTTGTTCAGCCGGCCGCCGAGCTGGACCAGCTCCGCCGCGGTGAAGTCCCGGTAGAGCGGGGTGTCCTGGGCCACGAAGCCGATCTCGGGCAGGACCGCCGGGTTGTCGTACGGCGCCTCGCCGAAGATCCGCACCGCGCCGGCGTTGGGCCGGAGCAGGCCCACCGCCAGGTGCAGCAGGGTGCTCTTGCCGGCGCCGTTCGGGCCGACGAGTGCGGCGATCCGCCCGGCGGGAAGGCGCAGCGAGCAGTCCCGCAGCGCCCAGGTTCTCCCGTACCGCTTGCCGAGCTGGTCGGCCTCCAGCGCGATGTCCATTCGGTGTCCTCTCATCCTGCTGAGGCGGGCTCGGCGCGCGGTGCCTCGGCGGCCAGCGCGGCCCGCATGGTGGTCTCGACCAGGGCGGTGACGTCTTCGGGGGTCAGCCCGGCGGCGCGGGCACGGTGCAGCCAGGCCACCAGTTCTTCGCGCAGCTCGGCCTGGTGGGGCAGCGACGAGCCGGCGAGGGTGCGGCGGACGAACGTGCCCACGCCGGGACGCCCCTCCACGAGGCCCTCGATCTCCAACTCGCGGTACGCCTTCAGCACCGTGTTCGGGTTGATGGCCAGCGACTGCGCCACGTCGCGGACCTTCGGCAGCTGGTCGCCCGGCGTCAGCAGCCCCACCCGCAGGGCCTGCTTGACCTGCTGGATCAGCTGCACGTAGGTGTTCACCTTGGACCGGCCGTCCAGCACGAACTCGATCACCCGATGGCCTTCCTGTTGTACTACGACAGTAAGACTATAAGACAGGATGCGCGCCAGCGGAACGACGAAACCCGCCCCTCTGTCGAGGGACGGGTTCCGGTGGCGGCGGCGGGCCGGATCAGCCGAAGGCGGCGTCCAGGATGTCCAGGCCCCGGGCCAGCTCGTCGTCGGAGATGACCAGCGGGGGCAGGAAGCGCAGCACGTTGCCGTACGTGCCACAGGTGAGGGTGAGCAGGCCGGCGGCGTGGCAGGCCGCCGACACCGCCGCCGTGGCGGCCGGATCGGGGGTCAGGGTGCCGGGCCGCACCAGCTCCATGGCGAGCATCGCGCCCCGGCCGCGTACCTCGGCGACCCGCGGGTCGCGGGCGGCGATGGCGCGCAACCGGTCGCCCATCACCCGCTCGATCCGTCGCGCGGCGGCGGCCAGGTCCAGCTCGTGCATGGTCTCGATGGCGGCCAGCGCGGCGGCGCAGGCGATCGGGTTCCCGCCGTACGTGCCGCCGAGGCCGCCGACATGCACCGCGTCCATCAGCTCCGCCCGCCCGGTCACCGCGGCCAGGGGCAGGCCGCCGGCGATGCCCTTGGCCAGCGTGATCAGGTCCGGCTCGACGCCCTCGTGCTGGCAGGCGAACCAGTCCCCGGTCCGGCAGAACCCGGTCTGGATCTCGTCGGCGACGAAGACCACCCCGGTGGACGTCGCCCACTCGCGCAGCGCCGGCAGGAAACCTTCCGCCGGTACGACGAAGCCGCCCTCGCCCTGGATCGGCTCGATCAGCAGCGCGGCCACGTTCTCCGCCCCGACCTGCTTCTCGATCATCTCCACGGCTCGGGCTGCCGCCTCGGCCCCGGACAGGCCGCCGTCACGCAGTGGGTACGACATCGGCAGCCGGTAGATCTCCCCGGCGAACGGTCCGAACCGGTGCTTGTACGGCATGTTCTTCGCGGTCAGCGCCATGGTCAGGTTGGTCCGACCGTGGTACGCGTGGTCGAAGACCACCACCGCCGGCCGCCCGGTGGCGTGCCGGGCGATCTTGACGGCGTTCTCCACCGCCTCGGCGCCGGAGTTGAACAGCGCCGAGCGCTTCTCGAAGTCGCCCGGGGTCAGCGCGTTGAGCTGCTCGCAGACCGCCACGTACGACTCGTACGGCGCGACCATGAAACAGGTGTGGGTGAAGCGCTCGACCTGCGCCCGGACCGCTTCGACCACCTTCGGGGCGGCGTTGCCCACGTTGGCGACGGCGATGCCGGCGGCGAAGTCGATCCACTCCCGCCCGTCGACGTCGGTGATGGTGCCGCCGCCCGCCCGGTCCACGTAGGACGAGACGGTGCTGCCGACGCCGCGCGCCACCGCCGCCCCGCGCCGCTTGTGCAGCTCGTCAGAAGAAGTCATGCTGCGCCTTCCTTCGTTCGCGACTGCGGGGCTCGCAAACCCGGCTCGCTCCTCGCGCTCACAGGTCAGCCCTCGATGTTGTGCATGACGTGCTTGAGCCGGGTGTAGTCCTCCAGGCTGTAGACCGACAGGTCCTTGCCGTGCCCGGAGTGCTTGAAGCCGCCGTGCGGCATCTCGGAGACGAACGGGATGTGGGTGTTCACCCAGACGCAGCCGAAGTCGAGCCGGCGGGTCATCCGCATCGCCCGGCCGTGGTCCTTGGTCCAGACCGAGGCGGACAGGCCGTAGTCGACGCCGTTGGCCCAGCGCACCGCCTCGTCCTCGTCGGAGAAGCGCTGCACCGTGATGACCGGGCCGAACACCTCGTCCTGGATGATCTCGTCCTGCTGGCGTACTCCGCTGACCACCGTGGGGGCGTAGAAGTAACCCCGGGTGCCCTGCCGGGATCCCCCGGTCTCGACGTTCGCGTGGTCCGGCAGCCGGTCCAGGAAGCCGCGTACCCGGGCGAGCTGGTTGGCGTTGTTCAGCGGGCCGTAGAGCACGTCCTCGTCGTCCGGCGCGCCGGTCCTGGTGTTCCGGGCCTGCTCGGCGAGGGCGGCCACGAAGTCGTCGTACACGCCGGGGCCGGCGAGCACCCGGGTCGCGGCGGTGCAGTCCTGGCCGGCGTTGAAGTAGCCGCCGACCGCGATCGCCTCGGCCGCCGCCGCGATGTCCGCGTCGTCGAAGACCACCACCGGGGCCTTGCCGCCCAGCTCCAGGTGGGTTCGCTTGAGGTCGGGGGCCGCGGCGGAGGCGACCTCCATGCCCGCGCGGGTCGAGCCGGTGATCGACACCAGCTGCGGGGTCGGGTGGGAGACGAGGGTACGACCGGTGTCCCGGTCGCCGCAGACCACGTTGAACACGCCCGGCGGGAAGAACTCCGACGCGATCTCGGCCAGCAGCAGCGTCGACACCGGCGTGGTGTCCGACGGCTTCAGTACCACCGTGTTGCCGGCGGCCAGAGCCGGGGCGATCTTCCAGACCGCCATCATCAGCGGGTAGTTCCACGGCGTCACCTGGGCGCAGACGCCGATCGGCTCGCGCCGCACGTACGAGGTGTGGCCGGCCAGGTACTCGCCGGCCGAACGGCCTTCGAGCAGGCGGGCGGCGCCGGCGAAGAAGCGGAACTGGTCCACCGCCGGGGGCAGCTCCTCGTCGGCGGTGAGCTGGCGGGGCTTGCCGGTGTTGCGTACCTCGGCGTCGACCAGTTCGGCGGCGCGGGCCTCCACCGCGTCGGCGAGCTTCAGCATGGCCTTCTGCCGCTCGCCGGGGGTGGCGTCCCGCCAGCTCTCGAAGGCGGTCGCGGCGGCCTTCATCGCCGCGTCTACGTCCGCCGCCCCGGAGACCGGCGCCTGGGCGAAGACCTCGCCCGTGCAGGGGTCGATGAGGTCGGCGTAGCCGCCGTCCACCGGGTCGACGTACTCGCCGTTGACGAAGTTGCGCAGCTGCTGCTGGTCGCTCATCAGAAGTCTCCGAGGGGTGGCCGGGGGTGAGGTCAGCGGAGGTTATCGCAATCTGACTGCCATCTTCGCTACTGAATTCGCGGCAGACAAGGCCCTGGGCAACTGTTTCCGCGCGGCTCTGCGTCGTCTAGGCTGCCGAGGTGTGGAGCCCAGAGCCTTCTATGTCGCCGGCCGCCCCGCTCACGGTGAGGGCGAGCTGACCGTCACCCACCCGTACGACGGTCGGACGGTGGGGCGTACCACCCTCGCCACGGCCGACCAGGTCGAAGCCGCCGTCGCGGCAGCGGCCGGGGTGGCCGCGAAGGCCGCGGCCCTGCCCGCGCACGCGCGGGCGGTGGCCCTGGACCACGTCTCCCGGCGGCTCGCCGAGCGGCACGAGGAGGTCGCGGAGCTGATCACCGCCGAGAACGGCAAGCCGGTGAAGTGGGCGCGGGCCGAGGTGAGCCGCGCGGTGTCGACGTTCCGGTGGGCGGCCGAGGAGGCCCGGCGCTTCTCCGGCGAGCTGCAGCGCCTCGACACCGACCCGGCCGCCACCGGGCGGATCGCGCTGGTCCGGCGGGTGCCGAAGGGGCCGGTGCTGGGCATCGCGCCGTTCAACTTCCCGCTGAACCTGGTCGCCCACAAGGTCGCGCCCTCCATCGCCGTCGGCGCACCGATCATCGTCAAGCCCGCCCCGGCCACCCCGCTGTCGGCGCTGCTGCTCGGCGAGATCCTGGCCGAGACCGAGCTGCCCGAGGGGATGTTCTCGGTGCTGCCGCTGCCCAACGAGCGCGCCGCCGAACTGGTCACCGACCCGCGGCTGCCGGTGGTGTCGTTCACCGGCTCCGGCCCGGTCGGTGCGGCCATCCGCCGGCAGGTGCCGGAGAAGCACGTCACCCTGGAGCTGGGCGGCAACGCGGCGGCGGTGATCTGCGAGGACTGGAATTCCGACGAGGACCTGACCTTCGCCGCGCACCGGATCGCGACCTTCTCCAACTACCAGGCCGGGCAGTCGTGCATCGCGGTGCAGCGGGTGTACGTGCACGAGTGGATCTACGACGGCTTCCTGCCCCGGCTGATCGCCTCGATCGAGGAGCTGCGGACGGGCGACCCGGCCGACCCGCTGACCGACGTCGGTCCGCTGGTCTCCGAGGACGCCGCGCGGCGGGTCGAGGCGTGGGTCGACGAGGCCGTCACCGCCGGGGCCACCATCGAGGTGGGCGGGCGGCGCGACGGCGCCACCTATCCGCCGACCGTGCTGTCCGGGGTGCCGGCGGACGCGAAGGTGTGCGCGGAGGAGGTGTTCGGGCCGGTGCTGGTGGTCGGCCCGGTCGAGAACGACCAGGCCGCGTTCGCCGCCGTCAACGACTCGGCGTACGGATTGCAGGCGGGCGTGTTCACGCACAACCTGCAGACCGCCTTCGCCGCCGCGCGCAGCCTGGAGGTCGGCGGGGTGATCGTCGGGGACGTGCCGTCGTACCGGGCCGACCAGATGCCGTACGGCGGGGTGAAGGGAAGCGGGGTCGGACGCGAGGGGCTGCGCAGCGCGATGGACGACTACACCGAGCCGCGCGTCATGGTCCTGACCGGAGTGGCGCTGTAGTGCTCACCGGCTGAGTCCGTCGCGCTCCGGCCGCGGCGGATCTGGGCGGCGGCTTGGGCGTCGGGGTAGCGGCAGGCGGCCCGGGCGGCGGTGGCGCGATCGGTGGCGCTCAGTCCGACGCGGACAGGCCGGTGAAGTGCTTCGTCACCAGGTGCCGTCGTCGCGTACCCGGGCCGGGGGGCGGCCGAGCAGCAGGGTGGTCAGGGCGGCGTCGATGTCCGGGCCGAGGAACCACTCGCCGGCCTGGTCGAGTGCGAAGATCCGGCCGTGCTCGTCGACGGCGATGATGCTGTCACCGCGCTCGGTGCCCAGCGGAAAAAGCCGTACGCCGAGGACGGCCCCGAAGTCGGCCAGCGTGTCGGCGGTGTGGGCCATGCGGCGAGGGTCGATTTCGAAGCGGGAGATCCAGACCTGTTCTCCAGGTCCTTTGCGCCCGGTCGCAAGACCGGGAAACGCGGTGATGGTCGGCATGACGGCGGGAAACACCTGGTGGGAGTGCCTCCTGGCGGAGACGGCGGTCACCTCCCGGACAGCCGCGGCGGCAAGTACCTCGTCACCGAAGTGGGGACGCCAGCCGGCGATTACCAGAGCATTCGTGACCTGTGGCGGAAACCGTCCCGGGTCAGGATCGACCTGCGGGTCCGAAAGCCTCACCTGGGTGTAGGCGAGATCCGACCAGGGCAGCGCGTTGAACCGCACCAGAAAGTTGACGCAAGAGTCACAGGGCAGCTCGGCTCGTCCACCGGCCGGGTCACCGGCCTCGCGAACTCGGAAGAACTCGATTCCGGCGCGGCCGAGCAGCGTTTCCGCTTCCTGCATGGTCAGCGGAGGAAGGCCGTCGGTCGCACGCCGGTGGTCGTATTCGTGCAGGACGTCGGAGACGACGATCATTTCGGCGTGCCGCTCGCCACCGCGGACCAGCTGACCGGGTGGCAGCTCGTCGAGATACGTCCGTACCAACGGATGGTGTCGCAGCTCGACCTCGCCCTTGGCGCCGAAGGCGCGGTGGACGCGACCGTCGAGGGTGAGGTGAGCCGCGGCGCCCGGTGTGGGCAGGCGGGTGATCTCGCGGAGCAGTTGGCTGGCCGGGTCCATCGTGCGGGGAGCTCGCGGTTCGGGCGGTCGACGCTGCCGGTACATCTGCTCGACGGCAGGGAACGGCAGGCGCGGCCAGGTGGAGACGTCTCCGGTCTCCTTGTCGACGACGGTCGTGGGCAGGTCACCGGGAAGCGCGCGGGCCTCGACGGCGATCCGCGAGGTGATGAGGTAGCCGAGGTCGAACTCCTCGACCACCGGCGTACATGGGAATCCCAGTCGTTCGGAGTCCCGCTGCGCCCACACGGCAGCCAGTTGCTCGGCTTGCTGACGCTCGATCACGGCCTGAAATTACCGGACCCCACGGATTCCGTGGCACCCGGTATGGTCTGCCCTACCGACCGTGACGGAGAGGGGCGGCGTTGACCGAGAGTGTGGACCGGGACGCCAACCGCGCATTGCGGGCGCGGTTCGACGAGGTGTACGGCCAGTACCGGCGAATTCGGTCCGGATTGGACGAACTCCAGGTCAAGCTCACCGAACTGCGGGTGACCGAGCGCTCCGACGACGGGCAGGTGATTGCGACCGTCGGCGCGCGGGGCGAACTGATCAGTGTGGAGGTCGAGCCCTCGGTCTTTCACGACCGCGATGCCGGGGCGTTGAGTCGGAAGATCACCACCACGATCCACCGGGCGTCGGCCTCGGCCGTCAACGCGACCCAGGAGTTGGTCGCCGGCTATCTGCCGGCCGGCTCGCCGTCGGTGGAGTTCCTCCGTACCAACGATTTCAATGCCCTCCTGAGCCGCGCCGACACCGTCCTGCGGCCTGGCGAGTGACCGCCGTGACCGACGGACAGCTCTGGCTGGACCCTGACCGGGCCCGGCGCGGCGGAGCGGACCTGACGCTCGCGGGCGAGGCGATCACCGCTTCCCGGCGACAGGTGGGTGGGGCGATCGCGGACGCGAGCGCCGCCCGACCCTGGGGTCGGGACGACATCGGCGCGGAATTCGAGAAGCAGTATCGCCGCTACGAGGAGACGCTGCTGCGCGCCTGGGAGATGGTCGGTCGCTCCCTGGAGGGGCTCGGTGCCGACGTGGCCCGGTCCGTCGCCGCGACCGTGGAAAACGACGAGGCGACCGCTGGCCAACTCGCCCGCATCCCTGATCAGCACCAGTTTCCGCAGCGGCACCGGCGCTGACCTCCGGAGGATCCGCGCGTGAGCATCCTGCCCAGTCCGATCCCGCACCCGCTCGACTACTGCCCGTGGGACGTGCCCGGTTGGATCTACGAGGCCCTGGACTGGGTGGTCGGGGTGGAATGGCCCGAGGGGAACGAGCGTGCCGTCTGGGACCTCGCCGACCAGTGGTACGGCGTAGCCGCCGTCCTGGCCGGCCCGCGTGACGACGCGACGTCGGCGGCGTCCGAGGTGCGCAGCGGCTACGGCGGCATCGGCGCGGTGGCCGAGGCCTTCGACACCGCGTGGCGGCGGGTGGCCGACGGCGACGAGGCACCCCTGCCCGTCCTGCTCGCGGTCACCGGCGAGCTCGGACGGCTGGTCGAGTCGTGCGGCTGCGACATCGAGGGCGCCAAGCTCGAAGTCTGGATAGAGCTGGGCATCCTGGTCGTCGAGCTGCTCTCGCTGGCGGTCGCGACGGTTCTCACCGCCGGCGCAGCCTCGCCAGCGGCGGGCGTGGCGATCACCACCACCCGGATGGTGGTGCAGCAGATCTTCAAGCGGCTCATGACGCAGCTCGCCCGAAAGGCCCTGAAGGAGGGCATGAAGGAGGCCAGCGAGCGGGCCGCGAAGGAGGTCGTCAAGAGTGGCGTACGCGGGTTTGCCCGTCGTGCCGCGGTCAGCGGGATCGTCGAGGCGGGACAGGAGGCCGGCGTCAGTCTCGCCACCCAGGGGTACCAGAACTCCACGGGTCGTCGGCACGGCCTGGATGTCGCCGACGTCGGCATGTCGGCGGTCGGTGGCTTCGCCGGTGGCGCGGTGGCGCCGCTGGCGGGCCTGGGCCGGCACGCGAACGGGCGGCTCGCCGGGATCGGCGAGCACTTCGGCCGGGAGATGACCGGCGAGGTCTTCGCCGAGGGCGCCGCCGGCCTGGTCACCGGACAGGGGGTGTCGCCGGAGGATGTCGCACGGGCGGCCGCCTCCGGTGTCAGCGGCTCGGCGACCAGCCAGGCGGACACCGCGCTGCACCACCGACTCGACGGGCGGATGGCCGCCCTTGCCGAGCTCTCTGCGCAGCCGATGGATCTGACTGCTCCCGTTCCTCTCGCCGGTTCCGAATCGGGGACCCAGGCGGCAGGCCATATCCCGACGCAACGGATACCCAACACGGTCGGGTCGGTGATCGCTCCGCACATCGAGGACCTCGGTTCCGGGGCCGGGACCCATCCGGGCTCAGCCGCAGCCGCAGCCTTCCACCCCGCCACCGCGGATGCCGGCGCGACGCCGGTGCATCAGGCGGCCGGCCCCGATGCGCACCCCCTGGAGGTGGCGGCGAGCCCAACGCTCTCCTCGGTGGCCGTCGAGTCGCCCGTCTCCGGCCCGCTCCCTTCAGTCAACGCCGCCCCGGGCGTCGGTCCGATCCAAACCTCCACAGCCCCCGGTCCGACCCCCGACCCCTCCATGTCCATCCAGGCAGCTCCGACGCACTCCACTGCGGCGGCGTCTGGTATGGACGGACCCGCGTCAGGCTCAACGCAGACGAAGGCAGCCTCACCGGCCCTTACGCCGGTTGACCGGTCATCGGCCGGCATGGCTGCATCGCAGTCGAGTCTGCCCCTCGCGCCACCGCCGTATCGGACGGTCGCTCCCACCGCTGGGCAGGAGGGGTACCGGCCCCCCACCACCGGTCCAGACACCCCGCCTTCGTCCTCTTCCCGATTTCCGCTGCTGGAGGCTTTGGCGCCCGGACCACCCCGCCCGGCCCACGATCCCTCCCCGGTTCTAACCGACCCATTGGATCCGCTCCCGCCGGTCCCCACGCGCACGTCCGATCGGCGTGCGGCTCAACTGGCCGCACAGCGCGAAGGCCTGGACCGACGCCGCTACCAGGGCTACTTCGAGGCGCAGCGGCAGTGGTTCGAGGACAAGCGGCGCCATGAGGAAGCGAACTGGCACCGCAGCAGGGCCGATGTTCAAGAGCAGCGGGCCAGTTACTGGGCGGCTCAGGCCACCGAGCTTCGTCAAACGGGCCATGAGTTGCTCGCACAGCGGTGGCAGCAGGCCGCGTTCGAGGCGAGCAAGGAAAGCCACGAGCTGCGCGAGCGGGCCTGGAAGGTCCTCGACGGGTCGGTTGTGCCCGACCAAGTGGCGGTCGAGGACGACGCGGACTTCTACCGGATCAACGACGACGTCGCCGACCTCGCACCCGGTTCGGTCGAGACGTCGGACCGGTCGGCGCTCACCGGAGACGATGACCCGCCGCCGATCGACCGCTCCCGCAGGTTCGGCGTGCGGGGCGGCCTGCGTCCACCGCTCGCGTTGCACCAGATCGACCTGGAACGGCAGTTGCCGCGCAACCCGGATGGCAGCATCGTGCGGACAGCCGATCCCCGGTACGGCGGCTGGTTCCAGCTCGCGAACGACGGCGGCCCGCAGGCCGACGCCACCCGGGGCATCAACTGCCTGGACTGCACCCTGTCGCTCTACGACACGTGGCTGCACGGCCGTCCCCGGGTTTCCGCTCCGCGTACCTTCGACGGCTACCTGGAGGGGGACGTCCGCCGCCCGGTCGGCGGTGAGGTGGACGGTCCCCGACGGGTTGAGGAGATCACCGGAGGACGGTTCCAAAAGCTGTGCCCTGAGACCGGCGCGGCCACCGGTTTCGGGGCGAGACAGGCGGTCGAGCGCGGGTATCGCGGCCTCCACGAGCAGTTGCTGCTGGGTGGGCGCGGCAGTTACGCCTTCCTCATCACCAGTTGGGAGGATGGCGGCTCACACGCGTGGGTGGCGCTGAACCAGAACGGCGCGGTGCTCTACCTCGATCCGCAGAGCGGGCACGTCTGGGATCGCCCGCTCTACACGCACAGCGGCGTGCCGGGTCAGGCCAACGTGGTCGGGATCGACGCACTGGTCCTGGGCCGGGACGGTCGCCCGATGCCGCTGGCCGGCCGGCCACCGGGCGACTTCAACGTCCTGCCCGACGTACCGGAGCCGTCCGACCCGCCCCGACCACCGACCCCGCGCAATCCGGTGGACGACGTGCCGGACTTCAACCACGTCCACCTGCTCTGGGAATCCACCACCGCCGACCCGCCCGGCGCCACCGCACCCGCTGCAAGTCCACCCGAGCCGGATCCGGACGGCCAGCGGCGTGGCCGTCTGACTGCTCACTCCGACCGGATCTCGGCCGGGGTGTTCGTTCGGGAGGCCGTCACCGCCAGCACCAGCCTGGAGGAGGTCTTCGCCGCCGGAGTGACCCCTGTCGAGTTGGCGAACCACGTGGATGCGCCGACGCTCCGCCGGCTGGTGCCGGAGCTGGGCGAAGCGGCTGCCCAGGACGTGACGCGACTCTTCGGCGATCCCCAGTTCCAACAGATGCTGGATCAGACGTGGGAGGCGCCGCCGCGCGGCGAGCCGATGCTGGCCGAGACAGTCGTCCGGCAGTTGACGCAGCGCCCCGACCTGGTCCGGATGATCCTGACAACGCCGGAGCTGGCGAACTCCCTGACGGCCAGGCCGATGACCCTGCACCATCTAGCCAGCTACCAACAGGCCATCGACGTCCTCGCCGAGGTCCTCGACGAGATCGCCGAACGCGGTCCGGAGGCGGTGATCGCTGAGGAAGAGCCGGTCCCCAAGCCCACGCCGGTGACGCCCCAGCAACGGCAGATCAGTGCAGCAGTCACCGCCCGCAGGCAGCCCAATCTGCAACTCGGCTTCGACCTGTCCCGCCGTGGCGACGAAACCTACCGGCTCACCTATGTCGAACAGCTTTTTGCCGATGCTGTTGCGGCCCAGCGGGAGCTGAACGGCATAGCGACGGATCTGGCTGGTGATCATGGGCGGCCGGGCTGGCGGGTCCAACCCAAGGGCCGCGACCGGGTACTGGACAAGCTGGTGGAATACAAGAACGACGCGTCCCGGCTGAAGGACCTGGCCGCGGCCAAGGTTCAGTTCCGCCAGCTCGACGACATCTACCGGGCGGTTGGTTACCTGGCCGCCGATCCTCAGGTGCTGATCCTCGACATCAAGGATCGTTTTCTGTCACCCCAGCTGAGTGGATACCGCGACGTGCTGGTGAACCTGCGTATGTCGAACGGGCACGTCGCCGAGCTCCGACTGCACCTTGCCGCGCTCGATCGCGTAGCCGAGTGGGAGCATGCCCTGTACGAGGTTCGACGTGACCTCGAGGCCATATCTGAAGCGGACGGTCGTCCCCTGACACCCGTCGAGCGGGCCATCCGAGACGGCCTGTTGCAGCGGGTGCAGGACAGCTTCTGGCGTGCACTCGGCGAAGGACTCTGAGAGGTGCCACAGCAAGTGACTCACGTGAGAGGCCTGGCGCTTCCGAGGTTCTTCAGCTACTACGAGTCTCCCGTCAAGTTGGTGGAAACAGCAGACGGTGGGGTGGCCGGATGGCGTCTTTCCTGGGACACCGGCGGTTGGCAGCCGGCCAACAATCTGATTGACAAGGTGCTCTTCGTCGGTGGGGACGAGATCGACGAGATAACGCGCGACGAGTTCGTCCAGCGGACTGAGCATGATCGTGGGCGCTATCTGAAGGGCGAGGGACCTGTCTTCGCTCTGTACGAGACCGTGCGGGCGATCGAAGAGACTTTGGGCCGCGAGCAGCGTTATCCGACTCTCCGGGAGCAAGCCCTGATCAGTGGCATCCGGCGGAGGACGTTTGTCATGTTCGAGGAGGCGCTCCAGCGGGCCGGTGACCCCGGTGCCGATCCCACCATCGCCGACAGCCAGGCATAGCGGCGTAAATGCGTTGCGGGAGGGTGGAGCGTGGGCGAGGGTCCGGGCATGGCTGACGCGCGTACCACCACCGAGACCGACCAGCCCGCGCCCCAGTTCGCTTGGTCCAACATGTTCGTCCGCCCCGAGGACGATCCGCGTTCCGAGGGCGGGTACCACGACGAGCGGTCGATGCTCGTCGGGTACCTCCGGGATTACCGGCTGACCCTCGAAATGAAGTGTGCCGACCTTGACGCCGAGCAGCTCGCCCGGCGGTCCGTACCGCCGTCGAAGATGTCGCTGCTCGGCCTGCTGCGGCACCTGGCCGAGGTGGAGCGGAGCTGGTTCCGGCGGGTGATGGCCGGCCAGGACGTGCCCAAGCTCTACTCGGCGGAGGGTGAGCGGGACGGCGCGTTCGACAACGCGGTGGGGGACCCGGCGGTGGTCGAGGAGGCGTGGCGGGCCTGGCGGGCCGAGATCGCGTTCGCCGAGGAACTGGTCGCCGGGACAGCGGATCTGGGCGTCCGGGCGCGGATGTCCGACGGCCAGGAGATCTCGCTGCGGGAGCTGCTGCTGCACATGATCGAGGAGTACGCCCGGCACAGCGGTCACGCCGATCTGCTGCGTGAGCGCATCGACGGGCGAGTGGGTCAGTAACCGACGAGGACAGGGAGCGGGCATGGGCGTCGAGGACCGGATCGAGCGGGCCAGGGAGCTCTACGAGAACGCGGTGTTCGCCGGGGACGGTGGCGCGCTGGCCGCCGCCGAGCGGACGCTCGACGCGGTGGAGGCGGATCTCGCGCTCGCCCGCGGGCGGGTGCTGCACGCGCGCTTCCTGGAGGAAGAGGTCGAGGACCCGCGCGAGCTGGGGCTCTTCGAGCGGGCCGCCGAGCTGTACCGCGCGCTCGGCGACGTGCGTGGCGAGGGTGAGGCGCTGTTCTGGGTGGGTTGCCTCCACCAGGTCATCCGCGCCGACAACAACACCGCGGCCCCGGCCTTCGCCCGCGCCCGCGAGCTGGCCACCGAGGCCGGCGACAAGATGACCCTGTCGTACGTGCTGCGGCACCTGGCCTTCACCGAGCAGGCCGCCGGCCGGCTCGACCAGGCCCGGCAGTGGATGGAGGAGTCCACCCGGCTGCGCCGGGAGATCGGCTTCCTGCCCGGGGTCGCCGCGAACCTGGTCGGGCTCGGCTACCTCGCCGCCGACGCAGGCTGCCCCGACCAGGCGCTCGCCCTGGTCGACGAGGCCACCGCCGTCGCCGAGTCCGCCGGCGCCCACGGCGTCCTACGCTGGGCCGAGGAGGCCCGCACCGACCTCCAGCCCGCCTGAGGGCCGCGGTGACGGGAGGTGGGCACCCCTACGTGCCGCCGGGGAGCGTGGCGGAGGCGCTGCGCGTACAGGACAAGTTGCGGCCGCTGGTTGATCTGGCCGGGCCGGGACCGACCGCGCCCGCGACGGTGGCCGGCCTCGACGTCGCGTACGCGGAGAGCGGTGACCGGCTCGCGGCGGCCGTCACGGTGCTGGACGCCCGGACGCTCGCGGTGGTGGACTCGGCGGTCACCGTCGGCCGGCCCGCCTTCGACTACGTGCCCGGGCTCTTCGCCTTCCGCGAGTTGCCCGCGCTGCTGGACGCCCTGGACCGGCTGACCGTCCGTCCCGACCTGCTGGTCTGCGACGGGCACGGGCTGGCCCACCCGCGCCGGTTCGGGCTGGCCTGTCATCTCGGCGTGGTCACCGGCCTGCCCGCGATCGGGGTGGGCAAGACGCCGCTGGTCGGCGAGTGGGACGAGCCGGGCCCACGCCGGGGTGGGTGGTCGCCGCTGCGGGACGGCGGCGAGGTGGTCGGCCGGGTGCTGCGCACCCGGGACGGGGTGAAGCCGGTCTTCGTCAGCGTCGGCCACCGGATGAGCCTGGCGAACGCCGCCGACCGGGTGCTGGCGCTGACCCCGCGCTACCGGCTGCCGGAGACCACCCGGACGGCCGACCGGCTCTGCCGCGACGTCCTCGCCGCCGCCTCCGGCTGACCGGACCGGGCCAGGGACGAGGGCGGCCCGACGCGGGGTCGACGTGGACGGTACGGCGGCCCCGGGCGATGATCGGCGAGATCCGGCGCTTGCGATGCCGCTGCCGGCGACCGATGTCGATCTTGCGGCGCCCATCCGGGGACCAGGGGTGGGCGTCGATGGTGGTGGGGGCGGCGCAGGGTGTCGCCGCACACATGCGGGGTGCTCAATGAGCGGGGGGCATCCTGGCCCGGTAGTAACCTGACCCGCGGGTCCCGTCGGGGCGAGGAACGGTGAGGTGGACATGTCGGTTCGGCGGCACGCGATGCGGCTGGCGACGGTCGGCGCGCTGCTGGGCGGCCTGGTGACCGTCGGCGCGTCCCCGGCACTCGCCGAGGGCGACCGGGTGGAGGTGCATTCGGCGGGCAGCTTCACCGTCGGTGGATCGCCCGGCACGGTGGCGGTCGAGGTGCGCAAGCGCACCGACGGGTGCGTCCTGCTGCGGACCGGGCTCGGCCTGCGGCTCGACGGCGTCCGGGCCGACCAGGTCCAGGTGCAGTTCAACACCGGTGGGCAGTGGCAGGCGGTGGCGGTCGGCGGTGGCGGCGGCACGGTCGGCACGGCCCGGACCTCGCCGGCCAACCCGACCCTCTGCAAGGGCAAGAGCATCACGGTCCGCTACCGGGTCGCCTTCCTGGCCGGCGCGCCCGGCGGTCGCCTGACCGTGGTGGGCGAGGCGGCGGCTGCGTCCGGCCGGCTGCTCGGCCGGGCTGCCGACTCGGCCCGGGTGGTGGGTGCGGCGGCCGCGACGCCCTCCCCGACGCCGTCGCGGAAGCCGTCGCCGAGCCCCAGTCCGACACCGACCGAGCCGCCGAGCGCGGCCGACACCGCGTCCGCCGTGGCCGCCGCCGTCGATCCGGCCGCCGGGCAGCACAGCGCCGCCGCTGACGAGTCCTCCGGAGGTTCCCCGATCATGTTCTTCGGCATCGCGCTGGTGCTCGTCGGCATCGCCCTCATCGTGCTGCTGGTCCGCCGCAACCGGGCGGAGAAAATCGATCCGCAGCCCGCCGGCTATCCGGAGGTCCCGCTGCCGCGGAACCCCGGCGGCACCACCTACGGCACCCCCGGCGGCCAGGTGTACGGGCAGCAGCCACCCGCCCCCGGCGTCTACGGCGGCACGCCGGCGCCCCGCCCCACCGGCGGTGTCTACGGCGGTCCGGTCGCCGGGCAGCAGCCCGGCGGCGAGCCGCCGGCGCCGGCCGGCGGCGACGCCACGACCGTCATGCCCCGCCTGCCCGGCTGAGCCGGGACGCGGCCGCCGAGCCCCGGCTACGCTCAGTCGTGATGACCGTGTGGTGAGGAGCGGAGCGCCGGGCGGCGGATGATCTGGTTCCGTGGCGCGGTGTCCGGCCGGGTTCGCCGATAAGATCGCGTGCGCCGGTCGGCACCGCCGACCGGTGAGACCGCATACGTGGAAGGAGCCGCGCCGTGGCCCTGGACCCGCAGTTGCTCGAGATTCTCGCCTGCCCGGACACGCACCACGCCCCCCTCGACTACGACGCCCAGGCCCAGACGCTGACCTGCACCGAGTGCGGTCGGATCTTCGAGGTTCGCGACGACGTGCCGGTGCTGCTGCTGGACGAGGCGCGTGGCGGACCAACGGCGGACGACGCGCGCGGTGGCTCCGCGCCACAGCGGTGATGGAGGGTACGGCCGGGGTCAGTGGCCGCCGGCACGCCGACGAGTCGCTGCTGGACAACCCGGACGCGCTCGCCGAGCACGACCCGGGCGGCATGCTCCGGTTCACCGCCTCGGCCGGTGCCCAGGTGCGGGAGTCGGCCGCGCTGGCCGCCGAGGCCAACCTGAGCCTGCTCGCCGACGAGGGGCGGCCGCGGGCGGTCGTCATCGCCGGCATCGGCACCGCCGGGCGTACCGGTGACGTGCTGGCCACCGTCGCCGGGCCACGCTGTCCGGTGCCGGTCATCCCGCACCGCAGCGCCGGGGTGCCCGGCTGGGTGGGCGCGGCGGACGTGGTCATCGCGGTCAGCGCCTCCGGCCGCAGCCCAGAGGCGCTGGGCGCCGCCGAGGCCGCGCACCGGCGTGGGGCGCGCCTGGTCGCCGTCGGCGCGCCGGACTCCCAGTTGCAGTCGGTGGCCGAGCGGGCCCGGGCCCCGTTCATCCCGGTGCCCCGGCGGGCCCCGGCCCGGGCCAGTCTCTGGGCACTCACCGTGCCGGTTCTGCTCGCCGCCCGTACGCTCGGGCTGGTGAAGGTCAACGAGGCGGACCTGGCCGAGACCGCGGCCCGGCTGGACGCGGACGCCGACCGGTGCCGTCCCACCGCCGAGTCCTTCGTCAACCCGGCGAAGTCCCTGGCCCTGGGCCTGGCCGGCTCGATCCCGATCGTCTGGGGCTCGTCCCCGCTGGCCACCGTGGCCGCCCGCCGGTTCGGCGACACCCTGTCGGCCAACGCCCGCTACCCGGTGGTCACCGGGGCGCTCGGCGAGGCCGGTCGCGGTCGTGTCGGCCTGCTCGACGGCGTCTTCGGCGGCCTGGTCGAGGGGGAGCGGGACATCTTCGCCGACCCGGCCGAGACCGACCCCGACGCCACCCGGCTGCGGCTGGTGCTGCTGCGCGACGGCGGGCTCAACGCTGACGACGACAGCGATGAGCCGCTCGCAGTCGAGGAGCGTCGGGCCGACGCGGTGCACGCCCTCGCCGAGCGGCGCGGCGTGCGCTGCGACGTGATCACCGCCGAGGGCGGCTCGGCGCTGGAACGGCTCGCCTCGCTGATGGCGGTGCCGGACTTCGCCTCGGTCTACCTCGCGCTGGCCCACGGGCTGGACCCGATGGCCGTCCCGGCCATCACGGAGATGAAGGAGCTGGCAAACCAGTGAGCGCAAATGGCGGGACGAAGGCGATCGTCGCCGCCCTGCTGGCCAACATCGGCATCGCCGTCACCAAGCTCATCGCCTGGATCCTGACCGGCTCCTCGTCGATGCTGGCCGAGTCGATCCACTCGGTCGCCGACTCGGGCAACCAGGGCCTGCTGCTGCTCGGCGGCCGCCGGGCCAAGCGGGAAGCGACCCCGGAGCACCCGTTCGGGTACGGCCGGGAGCGGTACATCTACGCGTTCATCGTCTCTATCGTGCTGTTCAGCGTCGGTGGCCTGTTCGCCCTCTACGAGGCGTACCACAAGGCGCAGCACCCGGAGCCGATCACCAGCTGGCAGTGGGTGCCGGTGACCGTCCTGGTGATCGCGATCGGGATGGAGGCGTTCTCCTTCCGTACCGCCATCAAGGAGTCCAACCACATCCGGGGCAACCAGTCGTGGGTGCGGTTCATCCGCCGGGCCAAGGCCCCCGAGCTTCCCGTGGTGCTGCTGGAGGACTTCGGCGCGCTGATCGGTCTGGTCCTCGCACTCTTCGGCGTCGGGCTGACCCTGATCACCGGCGACGGCAGGTGGGACGCGGCCGGCACGGCCGCGATCGGTGTCCTGCTGGTCACCATCGCGATCGTGCTCGCCATCGAGACCAAGAGCCTGCTGCTCGGTGAGGGCGCCGAGCAGCACGACCTCGCGAAGATCGAGCAGGCCGTCACCGAGGGTCCGGAGGTCGAGCGGATCATCCACATGAAGACGCTCTACCTCGGCCCCGAGGAGCTGATGGTGGCCGCGAAGATCGCCGTCTCGCCGTGCGACAGCGCCGAGTCGCTGGCCCGGGGCATCAACGCCGTGGAGGCCCGGATCCGTGCGGCCGTGCCGATCGCCCGGGTCATCTACCTGGAACCGGACATCTACAGCGCGGCCGCGGACGAGGCCGGCACCGGCGCCGCCTCGCACACCGCGGTGTCCCAGCCCGACACCGGCGAGCAGGCCGCCCATCCCGGGAGCTGAACGTGGAACTGCTGCAGGGTCGGATCCGGGACTACGCGTGGGGCTCCCGCACCGCCATCGCGGAGCTGCAGGGCCGCCCGGTGCCGAGCGAGGGGCCGGAGGCCGAGCTGTGGCTGGGCGCCCACCCGGGCGCCCCGGCCACCGTCGACCGGGACGGCGCCCCGGTCGACCTGACCGATCTGCTGGTCGCCGAGCCGGAGAGCTGGCTGGGTGAGCGGCTGGTCGGCCGGTTCGGCACCCGGCTGCCGTTCCTGCTCAAGGTGCTCGCGGCCGACGCCCCGCTGAGCCTGCAGGCCCACCCGGACGCCGAGCAGGCCCGGGCCGGGCACGCCGCCGACGTGGAACGGGTCAACTACGTCGACCCGTTCCACAAGCCGGAGCTGCTGGTCGCGCTCTCGCCGTTCGAGGCGCTGTGCGGTTTCCGCGACCCGGCGGAGTCGGCCGCGGCGATCGCCGCGTTCGGCGTACCCGTGCTGGAGCCGGTGGTGGCTGCCCTGCGCGCGGGGCCGGCGGGGCTGCGGGAGGCCGTACGTCTGCTGCTGAGCTGGCCGGAGGCGGAGCGCCCCGGGCTGGTGGCGGCCGTGCTCTCGGCGGAGGCCGGCGGTCCGGACGCCGTGCTGGCCCGCGCGTTGGCCGTCGACTACCCGGCCGACCCGGGGGTGCTGGTGGCGTTGCTGCTGCACCACGTCCGGCTGGCGCCAGGCGAGGCGATCTGGATGCCGGCCGGCAACCTGCACGCCTACCTGCGGGGCACCGGCGTGGAGATCATGGCGGCCAGCGACAACGTGCTGCGCGGCGGGTTGACGCCCAAGCGGGTCGACGTGGACGAGCTGTTGAAGGTGCTGCGCTTCGAGGTGCTCGACCAGCCGGTCGTCCCGCCGGTGGAGGTAGCGCCCGGGGTGGTGACCTGGCCGGTGCCGGTGGACGACTTCGCGCTGCACCGGGTGCTGGTGGACGCGGGCGCCCCGGAGGTGCGGCTGGCGTTGCCCGGGCCACGGGTGGTGCTCTGCCGGGCCGGCAAGCTGCTGGTGGACGACGGGGTGGGCACGGTCACCCTCGGGCCGGGGCAGGCGGCGATCGGGACGGCGGCCGGCGGGCCGCTGGTCGTCGGCGGCGCGGGCGAGGCGTACGTCGCGACCTGCGGCCTGTGCTGATCCGCCCTCGCTTCCCGCACGACACAAGTCCGACTTTCCCGAAATAGCTTGACGCCGCCTTTGCTCAGTGTGACTCTATGGGTACGCAGCGTTGTCGCGACGAAGGTCCGGTAGCGCGCGGGGGAACCAAACCGGGGGGATGCACGGGGCGGCCGGCTGGTGGATGGAAAGTCCGTCCACGACCGACCGCCCCGTGCGCTGTCCGCGGACCGGGCCGTGCTCCATCCGCCCGCGAGCGTAAGGTGGAAGGCTGCGCAGCACATCGTTCGACAGGAGCTTCCATGACCAGCACCCTCCCGGCCGCCCCCAGCGGCGCGCCGTCCGAGGCCCGGCCGAGCACCCTCGCCGAGGGCGACTACAAGGTGGCGGATCTGTCGCTCGCCGAGTTCGGGCGCAAGGAGATCCAGCTCGCCGAGCACGAGATGCCCGGCCTGATGGCCATCCGGCGTGAGTTCGCCGAGGCGCAGCCGCTCGCCGGTGCCCGGATCACCGGCTCGCTGCACATGACCATCCAGACCGCCGTCCTGATCGAGACCCTGGTCGCGCTCGGCGCGCAGGTCCGCTGGGCATCCTGCAACATCTTCTCCACCCAGGACCATGCCGCCGCGGCGATCGTGGTCGGCCCGAACGGCACCCCCGAGGCGCCGGCCGGCGTCCCGGTGTACGCCTGGAAGGGCGAGAGCCTGGACGAGTACTGGTGGTGCACCGAGCAGGTGCTCACCTGGCCCGACGGCCACGGCCCGAACATGATCCTCGACGACGGCGGTGACGCCACCCTGCTCGTCCACAAGGGCGTCGAGTTCGAGAAGGCCGGGGTCGTCCCGCCGGTCGAGTCCGCCGACTCCGAGGAGTACGCGGTCATCCTCAAGCTGCTGCACCGCTCGCTCGCCGAGGACGGTCAGCGCTGGACCCGGATCGCCGCCGGCATCAGGGGCGTCACCGAGGAGACCACCACCGGCGTGCACCGGCTGTACGAGATGCACCGCGCCGGCACCCTGCTCTTCCCGGCCATCAACGTCAACGACTCGGTGACCAAGAGCAAGTTCGACAACAAGTACGGCTGCCGCCACTCGCTGATCGACGGCATCAACCGGGCCACCGACGTGCTGATCGGCGGCAAGATGGCCGTCGTCATGGGCTACGGCGACGTGGGCAAGGGCTGCGCCGAGTCGCTGCGCGGCCAGGGCGCCCGGGTCGTGGTGACCGAGGTCGACCCGATCTGCGCGCTCCAGGCGGCGATGGACGGCTACCAGGTCGCCACCCTGGACGACGTGGTCGAGCAGGCGGACATCTTCATCACCGCCACCGGCTGCTTCAACGTCATCACCAACGACCACATGGCCCGGATGAAGCACCAGGCCATCGTCGGCAACATCGGCCACTTCGACAACGAGATCGACATGGCCGGTCTGGCCAAGCGTTCCGACGTCGAGCGGCTGAACATCAAGCCGCAGGTCGACCTCTGGAAGTTCGCCGACGGGCACGCGATCATCGTGCTCTCCGAGGGCCGTCTGCTGAACCTGGGCAACGCCACCGGCCACCCGAGCTTCGTCATGTCGAACTCGTTCGCCAACCAGACGATCGCCCAGATCGAGCTCTTCACCAAGACCGAGGAGTACCCGATCGGCGTCTACGTGCTCCCGAAGCACCTGGACGAGAAGGTCGCCCGGCTGCACCTGGGGGCGCTGGGCGCCAAGCTGAGCACCCTCACCAAGGAGCAGGCCGCCTACCTGGGCGTGTCGCCGGAGGGCCCGTTCAAGCCCGACCACTACCGCTACTGAGATGCGGGCCGATGCCCCGTCCTTCGGGGTGGGGTAAAGGCCCGCGCGGGACGGCCGCCAAGGCCCGAGCGAGCGTGCCATTGACTTTGGTAACGTCTCGCCGGGCTGCGGCGATAACCAAGCCGGGACCTGTCGCACCATCGTCGCCGCAGGGCTTGTGGAGACGTCAAACGCCTGTGGAGTGGACGTAAGACCGGGGAAATCTCCGGCGGATCGCGGTGAAGCAGGAACCCGCCCGGGCGTTGCATGCGCAGCGCGGAGGGAATCCTCGCCATTATGGCGGTGGAGGAAGTCAATGATCGACACCCCGGAACCGGGCCGGCCGCACGCGCGGCCGGCTCGTTCCGTCTTCGCGTCCTGCAGGTCGCAACCTGCCGGCTGCCGGGTAGGGCCGGCGTGGCGGGGATGACGGACATGGTGTCCTCGTCAGCGATATGCCTGACAGGCATAAGCAAATATGACTCTCAGTCATATCGCTCCTGACTGTCGTGCTCGCCGGCAGTGGCGTCCGGTGCCGAAGGGCGGCATGCCCCGGGCCGGGCCGCGTCAGCGTGGGCCGCGGCGGGTCGGGCGGATCCAGGTCCAGACGCACCAGGCGAGCCAGGCCAGCGAGACGGCGGTGGCCAGCGGGCGCATCCGTAGGGCGCTGAGCAGCAGCACCAGGGCCAGGACACCGAGCCAGGGCAGCAGGCCCTTCACGGCCGCCGCCCCGCGCGGCCGGTCATGACCGCCACCGGCGGCGTACCAGGCGGCGGACCAGGGGCGGGGCGATCCAGGACCAGAGGCTGTAGAGCAGCCAGGCGAGCGCCACGACGAGCGCGGGGACGTAGAGCTTGGCCAGGTTGAGCACGGCGATGCTGCCCACCGCGATCAGCCACATGCGGATGCCCAGCCGGTAGAGCGGGCGCAGCGGGAGCAGCAGCGGATGGGTGTACACCCGGGTCTCCCAGGCCGCCTCGGCGTAGTCCGGGTCGTCCGGGTCGTGCGCGACCGCCCGGCCGAAGGAGCGGTGCGCGTCGCCGATCCGGCCGCGCTCCACGGCGATCCCGCCGTGCATGGCCAGTGCCACCGGGTGCTCCGGGTAGCGGCCGAGGAACTCCCGGGTCACCCGCTCGGCCGCCCGGTCATGGCCGCGGGCGTACGCGAGCTGGACGCGGCTGGCGTAGACGGCCGGGTCCTCGGGCGCCAGCTCGGCGGCACGGGCGAGCAGGCGGCTCGCCTTGTCGGTCTGGCCGACCGTGACGCAGAGGTCGGCGTACTGGCAGAGCAGCCACGGGTCCTGCGATTCGAGCGCCAGCGCGTCGAGCAGCGCCCGCTCGGCCGGGGAGAAGGCGCCCTGACTCCGGAGCGCCAGGCCCAGCCGGCCGAGCAGCTCGGCGTCCGGACCGACCGCGGCCAGCCCCTGCCGGGCCACCTCAACCACCTCGTCCCAGCGGTCCAGCGTGCTGAGCGCCACCGCCCGCAGCCGGTACACGTGCGGATCGATGGCCACCGAGCCGGGTAGCCGGGCCAGCTCCTCCAGCGCCTGCTCGGGCCGGTTCATCTCGAGCAGGCCGACCACCCGGGCGAGCTGGTCCGCCGGCGCCGTCACCGGACCGCCGCCGCGAGGACGATGAGGACCGCCTCGACGATGCCGAGGCCCAGCGCCGCCGCGATCCCGGGCAGCACCAGCGAGGCCGCCTGGCCGCCGCGCATCTCGTACGTGCGGAACCGGCCCTTCTGCGTCAGGTTGGCCACCGCCCAGACCAGCACGCCGGACAGGGCCCCGACCAGCCGGGCCGGCCCGGAGGTGTGGCCGTCGAGCAGCACCACGGTGATGGCCAGCCGGGCGACCAGGGCGGCAACTCCGGTGCCGACGATCGCCAGGACGGCCCCGACGGGCAGTCTGAGCCGGCGGGCGTTGATCAGGGCCAGCACGGTGGCCGCGAGTGCCCCGCCGAAGACGGCGGGATAGACCAGCGAGCCGGGCCGCCAGGGCGGGCGTCCCTCGGCGTACGCGGCGGGGGTGATGGTGGGGGTGAAGAGGTCGTCGGCCACGGTCGTCCTGTCTGAGGGGCTGGGCCGGATCCTGCCACAGCCGGTCATCCGTTGGATGCCCGCTGGACAGGGTGACGTTGCCATGAACGACTTGACGGCGGGGTCGGATCAGTAGGAAGGTATGGCTGCCCTAAGTTAACTGAGGCGTGCCTAACTGATCACGGAGTACCGATGTTCGCCACGTACCTGATCGGCCTGCGGGAAGGCCTGGAAGCAACCCTGGTGGTCAGCATCCTGGTCGCGTTCCTCGTGAAGTCGCAGCGACGGGACAGGCTGCCGCAGGTCTGGGTCGGCGTCGGCTCGGCCGTGGTGCTGTCGGTCTTCTTCGGCTGGCTGATCGAGTACACGTCGACCTCGCTGCTGGCCCGCTCCGAGGACCGCGAGCTGTTCGAGGCGGTCACCTCGGTCGCGGCCGTGGTCTTCGTGACCTGGATGATCTTCTGGATGCGCAAGGCCGCCCGGACCATCGCCGGTGAGCTGCGCGGCAAACTCACCGAGGCGCTCGCGGTCGGCTCCCTCGCGGTGGCCGGCATGTCCTTCCTCGCGGTGATCCGGGAGGGGCTGGAGACCGCCCTCATCTTCTACTCGGCCGCGCAGAGCGCCGCCGGTGGCGCCGGACGTGGACCGCTGCTCGCGCTGCTCGGCGGCATCGCCACCGCCGTGGTGATCGGCTTCCTGCTCTACCGCAGCGCCCTGAAGATCAACCTGAGCAAGTTCTTCACCTGGACCGGCGCGCTGCTCATCCTGGTCGCCGCCGGCATCCTCAAGTACGGCGTGCACGACTTCCAGGAGGCCGGCGTGCTGCCCGGCCTGAACAACCTGGCCTTCGACATCACCTCGGTGCTCGACCCCAGCACCTGGTACGCGGCGCTGCTCGGTGGCATGTTCAACATCACCGCCACGCCGAGCGTGCTGGAGATGGTCGCCTGGGTGGCGTACGCGGTGCCGGTGCTGGTGCTCTTCCTCCGCAAGCCGGCCGCCCCGGCCAAGCCCGCCGCCCCGGCGACGCCCACCGGCAACGCCGAGGCGACTCCCGCCGCCCCGGTCCCGCCCGTGACCGACGCCGGCCAGCGCGCCTGATCCGCCTTCCTTACAAGGAGAGACAATCCTGATGCGTACCACCCGCTTCGTCGTGCTCGCCGCCTCCGGCGTGCTCGCCATCACCGGCGTCACCGCCTGCGGCTCCGACACCGACGGGAAGTCGGCCGCCAAGGCCGGCAACGCGGTGAAGGTCAAGGCCACCGATACCGCCTGCGAGATGGACGTCACCGAGCTGACCGCCGGTCAGGCCACCTTCTCGGTGACCAACTCGGGCAGCAAGGTCAACGAGTTCTACGTCTACGCCGCCGGTGACCGGGTGGTGGGCGAGGTGGAGAACATCGCCCCCGGGCTGAGCCGCGAGCTGCGCGTCGAGCTGCCCGCCGGGACGTACGAGACGGCCTGCAAGCCCGGGATGAGCGGCCGCGGCATCCGCGCCGCGCTGAAGGTCAGCGGCACCGCCGCGACCGTCGCCCCGGACGCCGCGCTGAGCCAGGCCACCGCCAGCTACCAGCGGTACGTGCAGAGCCAGACCGGCGCGCTGCTGACCAAGACCGAGGAGTTCGTGGCGGCGGTCAAGGCCGGCGACGTGGCGAAGGCCAAGGCGCTGTTCCCGGTGGCCCGCACCTACTGGGAGCGGATCGAGCCGGTCGCGGAGATCTTCGGCGACCTCGACCCGAAGATCGACGGCCGCGAGGAGGTCGTCGAGGAGGGCATGCCGTTCACCGGCTTCCACCGGATCGAGAAGGATCTCTGGACCACCGGTGACATCAGCAAGGACGGTCCGATCGCCGACCAGCTGCTCACCGACGTCAAGGAGATCGTGGCCAAGGCGAACGCCGAGAAGCTCACCCCGCTCCAGCTCGCCAACGGCGCCAAGGAACTCCTCGACGAGGTGGCCAGCGGCAAGATCACCGGCGAGGAGGACCGCTACTCGCACACCGACCTCTGGGACTTCAGCGCCAACGTGGAGGGCTCGAAGGCGGCCATCGCCGCGCTGCGCCCGGCGCTTGAGCAGCGCTCGGCCGAGCTGGTCAAGCAGCTCGACACCGAGTTCGCCAACGTCGAGACCGCGCTCGGCAAGCACCGCGCGGGCGACGGCTGGAAGCTGCACACCGCGCTCAGCAAGACCGAGCTGAAGGAACTGTCCGACAGCATCAACGCCCTGGCCGAGCCGATCAGCAAGGTCGCCGCGGTCGTCGCCCGCTGACGACCAACCCCGGAGGTGCAGCGATGAGCGAGCAGAACACCGCAGGCGAGACGCAGGCGTCCGCCGACCCGCCGCGCGGGACGGCCCTGTCCCGGCGCCGGGCCATCACCCTGGCCGGCGTCGGGGTCGCCGGAGTGGCCGGCGTCGCCGTCGGGGCGGGCGCGCTGGTCCGCGACTCGGACCGCGCGGGGGCGGACGAGGGCGTCGCCGCCGGTGCGGTGCCGTTCCTCGGCGAGCACCAGGCCGGCATCACCACCCCGGCCCAGGACCGGCTGCACTTCGTCGCGTTCGACGTGATCACCAAGGACCGGGCCCGGCTCGTCTCGCTGCTGCAGGAGTGGACGGCCGCCGCCGCCCGGATGACCGCCGGGAAGGACGCCGGGCTGATCGGCGCGGTCGACGGCATGCCGGAGGCGCCGCCGGACGACACCGGCGAGGCCCTCGGGCTGCCGCCGTCGCAGCTCACCCTCACCATCGGCTTCGGCCCGACGCTCTTCCGCGACGCGCAGGGCAAGGACCGGTTCGGCATCGCCGACCGGCGACCGCCCGCGCTGGCCGACCTGCCGCACTTCGCCGGGGACGCGCTGCGTCCCGAGATCTCCGGCGGCGACATCTGCGTCCAGGCCTGCGCCAACGACCCGCAGGTGGCGGTGCACGCCATCCGCAACCTGGCCCGGATCGGCATGGGCGTGGTCAGCGTCCGCTGGTCGCAGCTCGGCTTCGGGCGTACCTCGTCGACCTCGCGGGACCAGGCCACCCCGCGCAACCTGTTCGGCTTCAAGGACGGCACCGCCAACCTCAAGGCCGAGGACGCGGGCCTGCTCCGCGACCACCTCTGGGCCCAGCCCGGCGACGGGCCGGACTGGATGGCCGGCGGGTCGTACCTGGTCACCCGCAAGATCCGCATGTTGATCGAGACCTGGGACCGCACCCCGCTGGCCGAACAGGAACAGATCGTCGGCCGGACCAAGGGCCGCGGCGCGCCGCTCGGCAAGGGCGCGGAGTTCGACGAGCCGGACTTCGCCACGAAGGGCGACGACGGGGAGCCGGTGATCGCCGAGACCGCGCACGTCCGGCTCGCCCACCCGACCCAGAACGACGGCGCCCGCCTGCTGCGCCGCGGCTACAACTTCGTGGACGGCTCGGACGGGCTCGGCCGGCTCGACGCCGGCCTGTTCTTCATCGCCTACCAGCGGGACCCGCGCAAGCAGTTCGTGCCGATCCAGACCCGGCTGTCCCGGCACGACGCGATGAACGAGTACCTGCGGCACGTCTCCAGCGCCGTGTTCGCCTGCCCGCCGGGCGTCCGCGACGCCGCCGACCACTGGGGACGGGCGCTCTTCGGCTGACCCGGCCGCCCGCGCCCGCGGATCAGCAGCCCAGGCGCTCGGCGTCGACCGGGGCGGGCTGCCCGCGTACCGGATCGGGCTGGGTGGGGACGGCCAGCGCCGGCGCGGCGGGCCGCAGCACGGACGGGCTCGCCGCCGGGCCGGTCGAGGCCGGCGGCGGCGCCGCGACCGCGACCGGCGGCCCGGCCAGCTCGGGCCAGAGCGCGGCGGTGAGCCCCCGGGTACGACGCAGCCGGTCCACCGACCGGCGGTGCCGCTCGGCCAGCACGGCGGCCAGGTAGACGGATTCCGGCGCGGCCCACGGCGGCGGCGCGGAGATCACCGCCGCGATCTCCGCCCAGAGCGCCTGGCCCAGCCGCGCCCGCTCCGGCTCCACCAACTGGTGCACGCGGCCCAGGTACTGCCGGGCGGCCAGGGCCAGCCCGTCGTCCAGCCGGGTCAGGTCCAGGGTGTGCGCCCAGCCGACCAGCGCCGGAACGGCCAGCGGGACCGGCCGCCACACCCCGGCGCCCCGGGTGTGCACCACCATCGTGCCCGCCACCAGGTCACCCAGGCGCCGCCCGCGCGGGTCGGCCAGCATCACCGTCACGCTCGCCACCCAGCTCAGCAGCGGCAGCACCAGCCCCGGCCACTCCACCGCGACGCCCACCAGGGCCCGGGTCAGCGACTGGCCGACCCCGACCGGTCCGCCGTCGGCCCGGACCACCCGCAGGCCCACGGCGAGCTTGCCGACCGTCCGGCCGCCGGCGAACCGTTCCATCAGCACCGGGTAGCCGACGAGCACGACGACCAGCAACACGGCGGTCGGGCCGACGTCGGGCACGCGTACTCCTGGCGGACGGACGGTGGTGGCGGGCGACGGCGCGCCCGGGGGATCATGGTTGCACGGCCGGTCCCGCGCCGGTGGACCCGTACGCCGGGCGGCGCGCCACGCGGGTCCGGTGGCGCGGCATCTGTGGTGCCTGGTGCCCCGCCGCAGTACCGTGCCGTGATGACGCCCAACCCTCCGAACCGAACGGGGATGGAACGATAAACCCCATGAGAGCACGGGTACTGGTGGTCGACGACGACCCCGCGCTCGCCGAGATGCTCGGCATCGTCCTGCGCAGCGAGGGCTTCGTGCCCTCATTCGTCGCGGACGGGGAACGGGCACTGGCCGCGTTCCGGGACAATCGTCCCGACATCGTCCTGCTCGACCTGATGCTGCCCGGAATGAGCGGTATCGACGTGGCGCGGGCGATCCGGACCGAATCCGGCGTGCCGATCGTGATGCTGACCGCCAAGAGCGACACGGTGGACGTGGTGCTCGGGCTGGAGTCCGGGGCCGACGACTACGTGGTCAAGCCGTTCAAGCCCAAGGAACTGGTGGCCCGGATGCGGGCCCGGCTGCGCCGCGGCGAGGACGTCGCGCCGGAGCTGCTGACCATCGGTCCGCCCGGCAACCAGATCTCCATCGACGTGCCGGCGCACACGGTCAGCCGGGACGGTGAGGAGGTGAAGCTGACGCCGCTGGAGTTCGACCTGCTGGTCGCGCTCGCCCGCAAGCCGCGCCAGGTCTTCACCCGCGAAGTGCTGCTGGAACAGGTCTGGGGCTACCGGCACGCCGCCGACACCCGCCTGGTCAACGTGCACGTGCAGCGCCTGCGCGCCAAGATCGAGCCGGATCCGGAGCGGCCGGAAATCATCCTCACCGTTCGGGGCGTGGGCTACAAGGCGGGTACCGGATAGCCTGGTCGCACTGTGGTGACCTCCCCGCCCCCCGACTCGCCGACCGCCGCGTCCCGCCGGCTCCACGCCGCGCGGGTGCTCTGGCGCGCCCTCGCCGCCTGGTCGGCCGGGCTGGTCGCCGGCCTGCACCAGACCTGGCGACGGTCGTTGCAGGTCCGGGTGGTGACCATCACCCTGGTCGCCTCCAGTCTGCTGGTGGGCGGGTTCGCGTACCTGATCGCCGACAAGATCACCGACATCCTGCTGGAGAGCGCCGAGACCGACGTCCTGCTGCGGCTGCAGAACGGCAGCGAGTACGCCTCGAAGCAGTTCGGCCTCTACAGCCAGCCGCAGGAGGCCCAGCTCCAGGACACCATCGACGGCACGGTCAACTACCTGGCCGGAGGTGACCCGGCACAGACCAGCGGGGTGGTCGTCGCCATCACCGCGGACAGGTACACCGGGATCAAGCCGCGCACCTCGCCGGACGTCCAGGTCCGCCCGCTGATCAGCCCCGAGCTGCGGGCCTCGGTGGCCGCCGGCAACGTCGCCCACCAGATCCGCACCGGCACGCTCGGCGGCCAGCGCACCAAGTACCTCGTGTACGGCTCTCCGGTGCCGACCCGGTTCGGCCAGCTGGAGCTCTACTACCTCGTGCCGCTGGCCCGCCAGGACGCCACCGCCGCCGATGCCAGGGCCACCGTGGTCGCCACCGGCGTGGCGCTGGTGCTCCTGCTGGGCCTGCTCGCCGCCCTGGTCACCCGGCTGGTGGTGACCCCGGTACGGGTGGCCGCCCGGACCGCCCAGCGGCTCTCCGCCGGCCTGCTGGACCAGCGGATGGCGGTCAACGGGGAGGACGACCTGGCCCTGCTCGCCGCCTCGTTCAACCAGATGGCGACCAACCTGCAACGGCAGATCCTCCGGCTGGAGGAGATGTCCCGCTTGCAGCGCCGCTTCACCTCCGACGTCTCGCACGAGCTGCGTACGCCGTTGACCACGGTCCGGATGGCCGCCGATCTGATCTTCGCCGAGCGGGACGAGTTCGATCCGGCGGTGGCCCGCAGCGCCGAGCTGCTCCAGGCCGAGCTGGACCGGTTCGAGGAGCTGCTCACCGACCTGCTGGAGATCAGCCGGTTCGACGCCGGCTTCGCCATGCTCGACTCCGAGCCGACCGATCTGGTGCCGGTGGTGCACCGGGTGGCCGAGCGGCTCGGCGGCCTGGCCGAGCGGGTGGGGGTGACCATCGAGCTGGACGTGCCGGCCACCCCGGTGATCGCCGAGGTGGACCCGCGCCGGGTCGAGCGGGTGCTGCGCAACCTGGTCGGCAACGCGGTCGAGCACGGCGAGGCCAAGCCGGTGCTGATCACCCTCGGCATGGACGAGAACGCGGTGGCGATCACCGTCCGGGACCACGGCGTCGGGCTCAAGCCTGGCGAGGAGAAGCTGGTCTTCAACCGGTTCTGGCGGGCCGACCCGTCCCGGGCCCGACAGACCGGCGGGACCGGCCTCGGGCTGTCGATCAGCCTGGAGGACGCCCGGCTGCACGGCGGCTGGCTGGAGGCGTGGGGCGCGCCGGGCCAGGGCGCCCAGTTCCGGCTGACCCTGCCGGCGCGGGCCGGTGACCGGCTGACCACCTCGCCGCTGCGGCTGGTGCCGGCCGACGTCACGCTGCCCTTCGGCGGCCCCAGGGACGGCGGCCTGCTGGCGATCGGCCGCGGCAGCGCGGGCGCGCTGTCGATCGGCCCGGCCGACGGCGACCGGGCGGAGGTGACGTCGTGAGGCGGCGGCTGCTGGCCGTCCTGCTCGGCGGCGCGCTCCTGCCCGCCGGGCTGACCGGGTGTGGCATTCCGGCCGACTCGGACGTCCAGGTCGACGGCCACGGGCCGGTGGCGGAGGAGGGCTCGAGCAACGGCGGCGGCACCCAGCCGCCCAACCCGAAGGCGAGCAGCGACCCCAAGGAGTTCATCCGCAACTACCTGCGGGCGGCGGCGGGCGAGCGGGAGCAGGCGTACGACCGGGTCAAGAAGTTCATCGCGGACCAGGCGCAGAGCCGGCTCCCGAAGAAGCAGAGCAGCGAGATCGCGCTGACCGTGGTGCGCCTGCGGGAAGATCCGGAGGCCAAGCAGAACAACGACGGCACCAGCGTGGTCACCATCCGGGTCCAACAGGTCGGCGTGCTCCGGGCCGACGGCACGCTGGCGCCCCCGGTGGCCAGGGAGACGCAGTACCAGTTCACGCTCCGGCCGGCCGAAACCGGCGGGCTGCTCATCACGGACCTGCCGAACGTCCTGCTGCTCAGCGACGACGCGTTGCAGAAGTTCTACGTCGAGCACACCATCTACTTCTGGAACTCCGAGCAGAGTCAGCTGGTGCCCGACCAGCGCTACCTGCCCTCCGCGGTGCCCGCCGAACGGCGGGTCACCGATGTCGTCAAGTGGCTCGCCGGCGGGCCCTCCGACTGGCTGGCGTCGGGCGTGACCCGACTGCCGGACGGCACGGCGCCGATCAACAACGCCACCGGCTCGGATGGGCGCTGGGAGATCAACCTGGCCATGCCGGGCGCCAACGAGGCCCGGCTGGCGCGGCTCGCCACCCAGCTCGCCTGGTCGCTGCCGGAGCTGACCGGGCAGCTCGACCTCAAGATCCAGAATCAGAGCCGGCGCACCATCGACCTCAACCGGGAACGCCTGGACCATCCGGTGTACGCCACGACCGGGAGCCCGCAGCGGTACTGCGTGTACGACGGCGGGATCCACCCGCTCTCCTTCCCCGGCGAGGCCAGCGGCCCGGTGCCGCTGGCCGCCGCAGCGAACAAGGGCGTCGTTTCGGCAGCGCTCAGTCGCTCGGAAAACGAGGTCCTCGCCGCGCTGGTGGTGACCCGGGCGGACCGGCAGCAGCGGCTGATGGCCGGCTCCGGGCGGGACCAGGTCCCGGTGCTCCACGGCGCCAGCCAGTGGTACACCTCGGTCGGCCGTCCCACCTGGCTCCGCTCGCCCGACCCCCAGCACCGGTACGGGCTGGTGGTGGCCGACAACAAGCTCAACCGCAACCGGCTCTACCGCTTCGACGACATGGCCGGCATGGTCGAGATCCCCCTCGGCGTGCCGGGTCCGGTGACCGCGGTGGCCGCCTCGCTCGACGGGCACCGGATAGCGCTGATCGTCAACGGCGCGCTCTACGTCGCCGCGGTCAGCTTCGACGGCGGCGTGGTCACCGTCGGCCTGCCCCGCCGCCTGGTCACGCCGCTGACCGACCTCACCGCCGTCGACTGGTACGCCGAGAACCAGCTGGTCTTCGCCGGCTCGGAGGACCGGCGGCCGGTGATCTACCAGACCACCGTGGACGGCGGGCTGGGCTTCGCGCTGCGGCGGGAGATCGGTGCCCCGGTGACCCACCTCGCCGCCTATCCGGGTGGCGCGGTCGGGGCACTACCCACCGGCTCGTACATGTACGAGGCCAACCGGGTGGCCTTCCGCAACAATCCGCACGGCATCATCGAGCGGAACCAGGTGCTGGACGTGACACCGCCCGCGGCCGACGCGAAGGCGTCCAACCCGACCGTCCCCTTCTTCCTCTACTGAGCCGCCGGTGCGGGACCTGGGCGGGCTCTGGTCGGACCTGACCGACCTGGTGCTGCCGGCCGGGTGTGCCGGCTGCGGCGCGCCGGCTGCGGCGCGCGGGCCTCGGGCGCGCGGCAGGATTTCTGCCCCGGCTGCGTTCGGGAGCTGGAATCGTTGCGCCCCGGCCCGACGCGTCCCACCCCGGCCCCACCCGACCTGCCGCCCTGCGTGGCCCTCGGCCCGTACGCCTGGGCGCTGCGGGAGTGGGTGTCAACTGTTCCCCGGTTGAGTAGGTGTTGGTTTGTGTTGGTGACCGTGGAGGAGTGGCTTGCGGTGTGGGTGGTGCGTCGTGAGGGGGATCCGGTGGTCGGCGGCGCGCTGTGGTGGGGGGCGGGATCGTGGTGGTTGCGGATGAATGTCTTACCGGGTGGTTATCGTGCTGCGCGTGGCGGACCGGGAGCGGTTGAGCGTGGTGCAGGCGTACCGGTTCGCGTTGGACCTGACACCCCGCCAGGAGCGGGCGGTGCTCGCG
>NZ_JBHSBP010000101.1:0-44930 GCF_042650725.1 Micromonospora sp. GCM10011541 | reverse complement strand
ACCGCTGCCAACTGTCAGCTCACCACTGCTGAACCGACCCCGCCATGCTCACAGTCAGGCCAGACGGCCCGCTTCTTCCCGAGGACTCGGTTGAAGCTGGCGACGTAGCTGTCGAAGAGGTCGCCGCCGCCGAGCCGGCGCAGGTGCAGTACCGGGGCGTAGGCGGCTGGTGTGCCGTAGAGGTGGGTGTTGACCAGCATCTCGTCGTCGAAGCGGTAGATAGAGTTGTAGAGGATCGTGTCGTGGTAGTAGATCCCGACGTTGTCCAGGTCTCGTAGGTCCTTGTAGAAGGCCAGGGCATTCAGGATCTTGCTCGACATGGCTTCGCCGATGCCCTCGTCGTCGCCACGCTCAGTGATGTTCTTACCCTCCGGGTCGCCGAACAGCAGCTCGACCTGGGCGCCGGCCAACGCCTTGTCTCGCAGCGTCGGCACCCATCGATGGTTGAACTCCGGCAGGAACAGCCCGCCATAGACAAGCACGCCGACCTGCCGGGTGGCCTTCTCCAGGAGCTGCTGCCAGAGGTCCGTCGGCACCGCCCCGCGGCGCGGGTAGATGTGGACGACCTCGGACTGGCTGACTTGCACGGCTCGCTGCGTCGGCAAAGCATCCGGCCACAGGTACGACTCGCTCTCGTCCAGCAGCTCCGCGATGGAGTTGCGGTAGCGCGGATACGGGTTGCGGTTCTGCGTGATCCACCGCTCGACGGTCTTCGGATCGACGCCGAGCTGGTCTGCGAGATTGGCCGGCGTTAGACCCTTCTTCAGCAAGCCGCTGCGCAGCCGATCATTCGGCATCGTGACTCCTCCATCCTCGACCGGGGACGACTGAGAGGGACGACTCACCGTAGCAAGGACGTCCCTAGTCGTCCATAGCGCGTGGTGAACTCTTCACTACCGATCGACGCACCCTGATTCCACAAGAGCTGCCGTCCAGGGAGGACGTATCTGGCCCACCGATGCGGGGCCAGCTCACGAGTTGAAGGAGTCAGTCATGGGACGTCTGCTGCTGGACACCTCGCGGGTGTCGTACGAGGTGTCGGTGAACCCGGTGCCGAAGCTGGACCAGAACGGTCAGCAGAAGTTCGACCGGGAGACGAAGAACCCGATGTGGACCGTGCACCTCTACGCCCTCGTCGAGGGGAGCGCGGAGGTCATCAACGTGACGGTGGTCAACCCGGTGATGCCGCCGGTGACCGTTCGTCAGCCGGTGCAGCCGGTGGACCTGGAGGCGCTGCCCTGGGTCAACGACCGGGACGGGAAGGTCCGTTCGGGTGTGGCGTTCCGGGCCTCGGGCCTGACGCCGCTGGACACCGCCGCGGCGTAGCGGCGGGCGTGTCATCTGCTCCAACAGAAGTGGTGGACACGGGCTCGCTGGTGATTGGCGTCGTCTGCGAGCCCGCGTCCTGTCAACAATTCCGGTCCCGTGTTGGGAGGACTTGTCGTGTCCAAGTCTAGCCAGAGGTCCCCGTTCGGCTGGTCGAACCGTGGGGGCACCGTCACCGTCATCGAAGCTCCGGTCGCCCGTTCCTACCGTCGCCGGGCCACCATCGCCTTCTGGGTCAATCTCGGCGTCGTCGGCCTCCTGGCCGCCACCGTCGCCTCGCACTACCTGCACCCCATCGTGGGCGCCCTGCTCGGCGGCCTCATCGGCGCCGCCTGCGGCGCGGTGGTGTTCGCGCTGATCGTGGCGTGGCCGGTCCTGCGCGTCTTCTGGCACTGGCTGCCGGAGATCCTGCTCGGACTGGCCGCCGTCTACGGCTGGAACGCGCTGATGCAGTCGACTCCGCTGTGGGGATCGCTGCTCGTCGTCGCCCTGGTCGTCGGCCTACCGGCCGCGATCGGCCCGGTCCGCCGCCGCGTCATGGCGTTCATCTGGTGCCTCGTGGTGCGGCACCGGCTGCGGCTGTGCTTCGCCGCGTTCATCGCCACGAACCGCTCCGGTTCGCTGCCGCTGATCCTTCCCGCGAAGCCGACCCCGGCCGGTGAACGGGTGTGGGTGTGGCTGCGCCCCGGCCTGTCGCTTCGGGATCTGGAGCAGGACGGCCAGGTGCAGAAGCTCGCCGTGGCGTGCTGGGCCAACGAGGTCCGCGTCATGCGCGCCTCCCGCCGCTACGCGGCGCTGATCCGCCTGGATATCACCCGCCGCGAACCCCTCGCGGCAACGATCGTCTCCCCGCTGCCGGATCACGTCCCGACCGACGTGCCGGCCAACGCTCCGACCTCCCCGGGCATGCCGCCGGTCGGCCTCGACCTGCCCGACGTGCCGGACACCCCGGCCACCCTCACCGCCGAGACGCCTCGGCCGCGCCGCCCGCGCAACACCCCCACCACCGGCACGAGCCCGAACGGGTTCGACCCCTCCGACTACGCCTGACCACCGGGACGGCGCGGACCGAGCACCCCTGACGGGTCGAGCGTACGCGCCTCTCCCTCCCCCGCCCTTGCTTGACATGTACGTGTCAACCGATCCCCGGGAGCCCGCCATGGACCTCACGGACACCATCGAACTACCCGCCACCCCGGTCGACACGGTGCCGGTCGGCGCGGGCCTGTCCATCTTCGACCCGGTGTTCCTCGGCATCGACGAGTTCGGCCAGGCCGTCTACCTGCCGATGATCTACCGCAACATCCTCATCGGCGGTGAGCCCGGCGCGGGCAAGTCCTCGCTGCTGAACACCATCGTCGGCCACGCGGCGCTGTGCCCGGATGTGCGGCTGTGCCTGCTGGATGGCAAGCAGGTCGAGCTCGGGCTGTGGGAGGAGGCCTGCGACGTGTTCGTCGGCCCCGACATCGAGCACGCCATCCGCACCCTGCGCCGGGTGCAGACGGTCATGGACAACCGCTACGCCTTCCTCAAGGCCCGGCGTCGCCGGAAGATCGGCCGCAACGACGTGTTCGGGCAGATCCTCGTCGCCTGCGACGAGATCGCCTACTTCTCCGCCACCCGCAGGCGACGAGAAGACGCAGAAGCTGTTCGCCGCGCTTCTGCGCGACATCGTCGCCCGTGGCCGCGCCGTCGGCATCATCATCGCCGCCGCGACTCAGCGCCCGTCCTCGGACATCATCCCCACCAGCCTGCGGGACCTGTTCGCGTGGCGGTTCGCCGGCCGCTGCACCACCGACGTCTCCTCCGACATCGTGCTCGGGCACGGCTGGGCCGCCCGCGGCTACTCCTCCAACACCATCGACCCCAACAACCAGGGCGCCGGCTACCTCATCTCCGAAGGCGGCATCCCCGCCCTGGTCAAGGCCGCCTACATGACCGACGCCGACATCATCCGCGTCGCCGACTACGCCGCCTGGACCCGCCGCCACACCCGCACCGACACCCCCGCCACCGAAACGACGGTGGCGGCATGAGCACCCGGACCGCTGTCCCGACCCGGGTCCTGGACCTGGTGCTCGTCGGCACCGGCGAGGACATCGCCGCACTGACCGCCATCGCCCGCCACGCGGGTGTGCTCGTCTTCCGCTCCGCACCCACCGCCGCCGGACCGCACGACAACCGGCAGCGGGTGTTCCTCCGGCTCCACCTGCACCACCGATAGAGGAACGGCCGACGAACCGGGACCTGCCCTGAGAAAGCGAACCCGGCCCGTCGGCCACCAACCACCGCCCACGAAAGGACGTGGCCGCCATGAACCCTACCCAAAAACAGCCCCACCCCGGCGCGCTGGCCGACCTGACTCCGGCCGACATCCTGCGCTGCGCCGCCCGCTACCTCGAACTGCACGGCTGGACGCAAGGCGTCTACTACCGCGTCACCCACGACACCCCGTTCCCGCCCGCCTGCGCTGCCGGTGCCATCGGCATGGCCGCTCACGGCCGCTGCATCTGGCTTCCGCACGACGTCAAGTCCAAGCCCGGCGCGCGCGACTACACCCGCGCTCTCGACGCCCTCTCCGACTTCCTCGACCTGAACGAGCCGCAGCCTCGGGAGACCGAGGACGACGACCCGACCTGTCCCCTGTCCTGGAACGACCGGCCCGGTCAGACCGCCGAGCAGGTCATCGCGACCCTCCTTGCCGCCGCCGACAACTACGACTGGGACCACGCCACCGAGGACGACCTCGAAAGCTACGCCGAGCACGCGTACAGCAACGAGCAGCTCCCGACCCTCAACGGCTTCCTTGCCTGGCTCGGTGCCCGATGAGCAACGTCGCCGCCCTGCCCACCGGCAACGTCCACGCCGTTCTCGACCGCGCCGCCCTCTACTTGGGCCGCTACGGCTGGACCCCGGCCGGCCTCTACGACACCCACGACGGGTGCACCGCGAAGTGCGCCTGCCACCGCACCGGCACCTACCCCGCGTCGGTCCTCGGCGCGATCCGGGCCGCCGTGTTCGGCGGGCCCCGCTGGTACCTCACCGGCGTCACCGACGCCGACCGGCACACCTACAGCGCCGCCGTCGAGTGGTTCAACACCTACCTCATCGCCGTCGGCCACGCCGGACTCCACGCCCCGGTCTTCGCCTGGGAAACCCTGCCCGGCCGCACGGCGGCCGAGGTCACCGAGGCGCTGTGCGCCGCCGCCATCGCCTACCGCAAGCACACCATCCGGAGGGCCGCATGAGCACCGCCGCCCACACCCCCGACCTGACACGTACGTGTCAAGACGACATCTCCACCGCCGCCCTGCTCCGCACCCTTGAAGCCGCCTGGGCGGCCATCCGTCACCAGCACCCCGAGGTCCAGGCGGCCGTCCTCGTCGTCGGCTCCGGCTCCCCCACCAAGCCCACTCAGGGCATGAAGTGGGGCCACTTCGCCGCCCTGCGCTGGCAGCACGGCGACACCCAACTCCCCGAAATCCTCATCTCCGGCGAGGGCCTGTCCCGCGAACCCGAAGCCGTTTTCACCACCCTGCTGCACGAGGCCACCCACGCCCTGGCCGACGTCCGCGGCGTTCAGGACACCTCCCGGCAGGGCCGCTGGCACAACAAGAAGTTCTCAGCCCTCGCGGCGGAGCTCGGTATGTCCACGACCAAGGACGACAAGCTCGGCTACTCCCCCTGCACCCTCACCGACATCACCCGCGCCCGCTACCGGGCCGTCATCACCGACCTCACTGACGCGCTGCGCTTCTACCGCCACCCCGAACCCACCGGGGACGGCAAGCAGCGCACGAATAACAACAACGGCGTCTCGTGCGAGTGCGAGTGCCCCCGCAAGCTGCGCATCTCCACCACGGCCTTCGAGGAAGGCCCGATCGTCTGCGCCGTCTGCGGCGCCGCGTTCCTGCCCGAGGACGTCGACCGCGACACCTACGAGCACCCCACCTTCACCACCGGCGCCTCCGCCGGCGACGACGACCACGACCAGGACGACGCCGACCGGGAGGCCGACGACCCGATGGTGTTCTACGACCCGACCGGCGAGCGCTACGGCCTGCCGACGTACCCCTTCAAACTCGCTCCCGACGGGCTGCTCACCCGCCGCCAGCTCCGCGCACGACAGCTGCGCCCCGGCGGCCAGGACCCCGCCGCGCAACTCATGTGGCGTCGCGGCAAGCGCGTCGCCTACCTCTACCGCCTCGACCTCGCCCGACCCAAGCGCACCGCCACCGCCGCCCAGCGCGCGGCCATCGACAAGGCGCTCACCACGCGGCGCACCTGCCCCGATTGCGGCCAGGTCAAGCCCTACTACATCCCCCGCCGCACCGGCGCATGCCTCGACTGCACCTCAGGAGGTGCCCGATGACCGACTCACCCGTCAACGTCGCCGCCCAGCAGCGCATGACTCCCGACGACTACGCCGTCACCACGATCGCCGGTGACTTCGCCGAGCGCGGCCCGCTCGCCTTCGAATCGTTCCTGTCCGGCTACTACGCCGAGTCCATCCGCATCATCCACGACGCCCACCTCACCGACTGCACCGCCGGTCACGGCGACCCCTGCGCCACCTGCGAGGCAATCCGCGCCGGACTCACCGGCATACACGCCGAGCAACGCGCCACCGACCCCAAGGCGGCGTCATGACCACCACCAAGAAGAACGGCCGCGTCTACGCCTACATCGGCGCGTTCTCCGGCGGCGCTGTCTCCGTCGCCGCCAACATCGCCCACTCGTTCATCGCCCCGAAGAACGCTCCGGCCGACTGGAGCCCGGAGCCGGGAGCGGTGGTCTCCGCGGTCGTGTGGCCGCTGTTCCTGTTCATCGCCATCGAGATCCTTGCTCGCACGCCCTGGCCGACGGGCTGGGGCTGGAACGTGCTGCGCTGGGTCGGGCTACCGCCCGTCGCCCTGGTCGCCGCGTTCGTGTCCTACAGGCACCTGTCCGGACTGCTCGACCACTACAACGAGGAAACCCTCGTCGTCTGGTTCGGTCCCCTCGCCGTGGATGGCCTGATGCTCATGGCCACCTCCGCGCTCCTCGCCACCGGAAACCGCACCACCCGGCCCACCGAACTCGTCCCGGCACCTGCGCCGGCCACCACCGCCGAGGCCCCGTCACCCGACATCCCGGCCTTGCCGCTGGTCCGCCCGGCCGCCGCGGCCCCGGCCACCAACCCCGCACCCGACACCGACACCGATCTGCGCCCCATCGAACCCGTCAACCCGCCCACCCCGGGCGAGGACACCGACACCCCGACGACGGTCGAGCCCACCCCGGACACCGCCGACATGGACCCGACCCCGGCACCTGTGGCGGCGCAACCGGTGACCGCCGGTCTGCCGCCCGCGCTGCTGTCCAACGCCCGGCTCGTCGCCGCCGCGCATGAGCAGGCCCACGGTGAACCGATCAACCCGGGCCAGCTCGCCGTCCGGCTGCGCGTACCCACCCACACGGCCGCCGACCTCCTGACGGCCCTCACCAACCAACCGACCCTCAACGACCACCAGCACAACGGCACTGCCGTGGGAGCCACCGCGTGACCTCCTCGACGCTGCCTCTCGCACCCGGGACCACCACGGTCCCGGGTACGGGAGCCTCCGCCGAGCCCGACGCCGGCTACTGGCCCTGGGCTGCACCCACCTCCACCCGCCCCGTCGACGACGGCTGGGTACGAGGGCATGACCCCCGCACCGTCGCCTCCGGTCGCGCCCGCGCTCAGGACCCCGACTACCCGGACTGGCTCGGCCACGTCCGCGCCGCGTCGGCGTGCAAGCACCCGATCCGCCTCGCCGGGCAGATCCACGTCAACGACCGCGACGGCAACCGCATGGCCACCATCGACACCGAGGACATGCCCGACGGCGCGATCTACACCCCGTGCGGCAACCGCCGCGCCGCCGTCTGCCCCTCCTGCGCCGAGGTCTACCGCCGCGACACCTACCACCTCATCAAGGCCGGGCTCCAAGGCGACCGGTGGGGCCTGCCGCCCCTGCACGAGCACATCGCCATCTTCCTCACCGCCACCGCCCCCTCCTTCGGCCCCGTGCACCACCGGGTCGTGAAGGTCCACGCCGCGGACTGCCGCCGCAAGGACGGCTGCACCTGCCGCGCCTCCGCCTGCCACCCGTTCGGCCGCACCTGCCCCCACGGCGTCGACCTGCGCTGCGGACAGCGACACAAGGCCGGTGACGGGCAGCTCGGGCAACCGCTGTGCCTGGACTGCTACGACCACACCGCCCAAGTCGTGTGGAACCACGAAGCACCGGAACTGTGGCGCCGCACCATCCAACAGGTCGACCGGGAACTCCGCCGCCTCGGCCGCGCCCACGGTGTGGAGCTGCGCCGCCGCTACATCAAGGTCTACGAATTCCAGGTACGCGGCGTCATCCACTACCACGCCCTGATCCGCCTCGACGGCCACAACCCCGACTGCCCCGGCGCGATCGTCCCCCCACCCCGTCAGATCACCCGGGACATGTTCGAGGAAGCCGCCCGGGCCGCCTTCGTCAAGACGGCCTACACCTCCGCGCCCCACCCGGCCAATGGCGGGCAGGGCTGGCACATCGCGTGGGGCGACAAGGGCTTGGACCTCAAGCACGTCAACGCTCCCGGCGGTGAGGTCAACCTCGCCCAGATCACCGGCTACATCGCCAAGTACGTCACCAAGAGCACCGAAGTCACCGGCCTCAGCCTGCGCCGCGTCGACGGCCTCTCCGCCGACGTCCACGGCGACCCGCGCACCCACCTCGGGCGGCTCATCCGCGCCTGCTGGGACCTCGGCGAGCACCCCGATTACACCCGGCTGCGCCGGTGGGCGCACCAGTTCGGCTACGGCGGCCACATCACCACCAAGAGCCGCGCCTTCTCCGCCACTCTCGGCTTCATCCGCATGCAGCGCACCATCTGGCGGCGCACCGAAGGCCACCGCCACACCTGGGACGACGAACAAGCCGAACAGGTCATCTACGAACTCGGCTACCACGCCACCGGCTGGATCACCACCGGCGACGCCCTCCTGGCCAACACCGCCGCCGCCATGGCCCGCGCCCGACACCTCGCCGGCCTCGACGCCCTGGCCGACGAACTGGCGCAGCAGCGCACCGCCACCCGATCCCTGGCCGCTTGACACGTACGTGTCAACGGCCCCGTGAGCCCGTTCCTTGACAACTCCACAGCGGACACGAGCACCAGCCCCGGTCCCGGCATTTACGGCAGCACCCGCCCCGACGACAGCAGCAACCGCCGCAACCACACCCCCTCAACAACCGAAGGAGGCACCACATGAACAGGAGCCCGGCCCCGATCGTGCCGAAGTGGCACTCCCCCGCCGAGGTCGCCGCGATCCTCGGCTATGGCCTGTCGAAAGTGAAGATGAAGATTGCCACTGGGGAACTGCGGTCGATCAAGGACGGCCAGTACCGACGCATCCTGCCGGAATGGATCGATGAGTACATCCAAGCGCAGATCGACCGGGAGGAGGCGGCCTGATGCCCGGCAAACGCGCCAACGGCGAAGGCTCGATCTTCCCGTACCGGAACGGCTTCGCCGCCTACGTCTGGGTCACCAAGCCCGACGGCAAACGCGCCCGCAAATACGTCTACGGCAAGACGCGGGAGGAGGTCCACGACGAGTGGGTCCGGCTGCACCAGCAAGCCAAGGCGGGACCGGTCGCCACGAACGTCCCCACGGTCGCGAACTACATGACGTACTGGCTCGCCGAGATCGTGGAGCCGAACCTTGCCCCGCTGACCTACGCCACCTACGAGACGCTGACGCGCCTCTACATCGTGCCCGGCCTGGGCGCCAAGCGGCTCGATGGCCGTCTGTCCGTGCGGGAGGTACAGACCTGGCTCAACAAGGTCGCCAAGACCTGCCAGTGCTGCGCGCAGGGCAAGGACGAACGCCGGCCACCGAAGAACCGGAAGTGCTGCGCGGTCGGCCGGTGCTGCCAGGATCTCCCCTCGGGCCGGACGGTCAAGGGAATCCGCGCTGTTCTCCGCTCCGCCCTTTCCCAAGCCGTCGTGGAGGAACTGCTTGCCAAGAACGTCGCCGCACTCGTCAAGCTGCCGCCGATCCGCGCCCGCAAGGGAAAGTCGTGGAGCAGCGAGGAAGCTCGCGCCTTCCTGGAATCGTCCCGCGACGGCGACGACTACCTCTACGCCGCCTACGTCTTGGTCCTGGTGCTCGGCCTGCGCAAGGGCGAAGTACTCGGGCTCACCTGGGACCGCATCGAGTGGGACGGCTGGGACAAGCCCTGCGTCCCGCACGGGGAGGAGTTGTGCGAGCACTGCCGCGACGACCACGACATCAGCCTCGTCATCGACAAGCAGCTCCAACGAGTACGCGGCCAGCTTCTGCACCGGGCCACCAAGACCGAGGAGTCCGACGCTCCCCTACCCTTGCCGGCCATTTGCGTCACCGCCCTGCGGCACCGCTACCGGCAACAGGAGACGGCCAAAGAGAAGGCGGGCGAGGCGTGGCACGACACCGGCATGATCTTCACGACCCGCTACGGGCTGCCGGTCGAGCCGCGGAACTTCAACCGCTCCTACGACAGCCGCATCGCCAACGCCGGCGTCCCGAAGATCACGGTCCACGACGCCCGGCGCACCTGCGGTTCGCTCCTGGTCGACCTGGACGTGCATCCCCGGATCGCGATGGCGATCCTGAGACACGCAGACTTCTCGATCACGATGGAGATCTACAGCCAGGTCTCGTCCAAGGCCACGCGAGAAGCCCTGCGGAAGCTCGGCGAGAGCCTCGATCAATCCTGCCAGCGGTAGAGGTCGCGCAGCAGGGAAATCTCGGCACCGTGATGGATCAGCTCCCTGTTGACGTGCAGGACGATGCCCTCCACGGGAAACCGCTCGGGACCCACCGTGGGCGGATTCTCCAAGTCAGCGTCTGAGAGCTCGCGGACCCCCGCGTTCCATCTCCCATACATCTCATCGAGCTGTTTCAGCGCCTCGTCAGCGGTCCCCGCGTAGGCGAATGTCTGCGAGTCGACGTCCTGGCCGCCGAAGTGCCATCCGACCCGATAGCCCAGGCAGGAGACGATGATGTGCGCCAGCCGCCAGGCAATCGTGGTCACCGGCGCCGGCACCGGGTCAGGGGACGCGAAGTCCATCGTCCATTCCCCCGAACCTACCGACATCGGTGCTGCCGACGTGCCACGTGGGCGGATGCTCCAGCAGCCGCGCACCGGCTCCCAGAAGTACTCCTCATCGGCAAGACCGTGCAGCCGCGGCCGTAGATTTTTGTGCCAGTGCCGGTCCAGCTGGTCCGCGAGTCGCTCGCTTCTTGTCACTTCCGCACACTACATACAACGCAGACCTGGCTGCCGACCCTCGTGGACGCCGTCGCCGGCATGACAGCCTCGACCGATGACATGACGGCTGATCAAGACCGCACACTCCCGCCCGAGAACAGCATGAGTAACGCGAGCGCGATGCCAGAGCCTTCGACCGGCATGGTCGAAGATGGCGACGACTCAATGAGCCGTTGCCGTACTTCGCTGCTGTACAAGATCAGAAAAGGCCATCCGGAAGATCCCGAATGGCCTCTGACCTGCGTCGGGACGGCCGGATTCGAACCGACGACCCCTTGACCCCCAGTCAAGTGCGCTACCAAGCTGCGCCACGTCCCGATGCCCCCGCGCGGTTTCCCCCGCGACAGCCGGTTCAGTTTAGCGCAGGATCTTCCGGAAGCGCGCACGCCCCCTCCCGCGCCGCCGGCCCCACCCGCACATCCTCTAGAGCGTCCTAGGAGGTTGGTGCGGGTAGCGGAAACGCCGGGCGGCGCGGGGGCCGCCCGGCGTTCGGACGTACGGTCAGCCGTGGGCCTTGCCGCGGCCGCCCGGGCCGAGCTTCTTGCGCGGGCGTACCGAGATCTCCACCGGACTGCCCTCGAAGCCGAACTCCTCGCGGAGCTTGCGCTCGACGAAGCGCTGGTAACCGGCGTCCAGCGGCGCGGTGGTGAAGAGCACGAACCGCGGCGGCGCGACCCCTGCCTGGGTGGCGAAGAGGATCTTCGGGGCCCGGCCGCCGCGCACCGGGTGCGGGGTGGCCTGGACCAGCGCGGTGAGCCACTGGTTGAGCTGCGCGGTCGGCACCCGGGTCTCCCAGCTGGCCAGGGCCTTGCGCAGCGCCGGGGCGAGCTTGTCCACGGCCCGGCCGGTCATGGCGGACAGGTTCAGCCGGATCGCCCAGGGGATTCGGCGCAGCTCCCGCTCGATCTCCTTGTCCAGGTAGTACCGGCGGTCGGCGTCGACCAGGTCCCACTTGTTGAAGGCGATGACCAGGGCCCGGCCGGCCTCGGTGACCATGGAGAGGATCCGCTGGTCCTGCTCGCTGATCGGCTCGCTGGCGTCGAGCAACACCACCGCGACCTCGGCCGCCTCGATCGCCCCGGCGGTCCGCAGACTGGCGTAGTACTCGGTGCCGCTGGCCTTGCTGACCCGCTTGCGCAGCCCGGCGGTGTCCACCAGCTGCCAGGTCTCGCCGCCGATCTCCGCCAGGCTGTCGACCGGGTCGACGGTGGTGCCGGCGACCGAGTCGACGACCGCGCGCAGCTCACCGGAGAAGCGGTTGAGCAGGCTGGACTTGCCGACGTTGGGCCGGCCGACGAGGGCCACCCGGCGGGGACCGCGCGGCCGGTTCTCGACGATCTTCGGCGCCTCGGGCAGCGCCTCAAGAATGGCGTCGAGCAGGTCACCCGAGCCCCGGCCGTGCAGCGCGGAGACCGGGAACGGTTCACCGAGGCCGAGCGACCAGAGCGCGGTCGCCTCCATCTCGATGGCCGTGTTGTCGGTCTTGTTCGCCACCAGGATGACCGGCTTGGCGCTGCGCCGCAGCATCTTCACCGCGGCCTCGTCCACATCGGTCGAACCGACCATCGCGTCGACCACGAAGAGCACCACGTCGGCGGTGGCGACGGCCGTCTCGGCCTGCGCGGCGATCGCCGCGGCCCGGTCCTTGGCGTCGGGCTCCCAACCACCGGTGTCCACCACCGTGAAGGCCCGACCATTCCACTGGGCGTCGTACGGCACCCGGTCCCGGGTCACCCCGGGGATGTCCTCGACGACCGCCTGGCGGCGGCCGATGAGGCGGTTGACCAGCGTCGACTTGCCCACGTTCGGGCGGCCGACCACGGCCACCACGGGCTGCGGGCCGGACGGCTCCTCGGTGTCGAGGTCCGGCTCGCGCAGCTCCACCCAACCAGTGCTGTCGTCGGTCATGCCACACCCCGTTCGATGAGCAGCTGGCGCAGCCGGGCGACGACCTCGTCGATGCCCAGCTCGGTGGTGTCCAGCACCACCGCGTCCGGGGCCTGCTGCAACGGGTTGATCTTGCGGGTCGAGTCGAGCTTGTCGCGGCGGGCCAGGTCGGCGGCGGTGGCCGCCACGTCGGCGGCGTCCTCGGCGCTGCGCCGCTGGGCGCGGGCCGCCTCGGAGGCGGTCAGGTAGACCTTCAGGTCGGCGTCGGGCGCCACCACCGAGCCGATGTCGCGGCCCTCGACCACGATCCGGCGGGCGTTGGCGATGATCTGCCGCTGCCGGGCGACGAGCATCTCCCGGACCGCCGGCACCGCGGCCACCGCGGAGACCGAACCGGTCACCTCCGGCCCGCGGATCTCCTTGTCGATGTTCACGCCGTCGGCGGTCACGCCGTACCCCTGGGGGTCGGTGCCGATGCGCAGGTCCACCTCGCCGGCGACCTTGGCCACCGACTCCGCGTCGGTCAGGTCGACCCCGGAGCGCAGCACCGTCCAGGTGAGCGCCCGGTACATCGCGCCGGTGTCCAGGTAGCGGGCGTCCAGGCTGACGGCGAGCCGCCGCGAGACGGTGGACTTACCCGAACCGGATGGCCCGTCCACAGCGACCACGCACCGCCCGGTCCGTTCGTTCTCCCCCACCGTGTTCCTCCTCAGCCCGTACCTCGCGGGTCGCCGGTTCTTCCGGCGCCGTTGAGCGGTTGTCCTTCGTCAATGATGCCCGCGATGCCGTCCGGGCACGCGCGCGACGCCGCCGGGCGCGACCCGCGACACGCGCGGTCCACCTCGGCCGCGAGGAAGCCTACCCTCAGCGGTACCCGGAACGGCTCCGGTCAGTCGCCGACGGCCTTGAACAGCGCGGCGACCTCGGCGTTGGTCAGCCGGCGGGTCCGCCCGGCGCGCAGGTCACCCAGCCGGATCGGCCCGATCGAGGTACGCACCAGCCGGGCCACCGGGTGCCCCACCTCGGCCAGCAGCCGCCGGACGATGTGTTTGCGTCCCTCGTGCAGGGTCAGCTCCACCTGGGCGGTTTTGCCCAGCGTGTCCACCACCTTGAAGGACTCAACCGTCACCGGGCCGTCCTCCAGCTCCACTCCGGCCATCAGCCGCTTGCCCAGGTTGCGCGGGATCGGCCCGGCCACCTCGCACAGGTACGTCTTCGACACCCCGTACGACGGGTGCATCAGCCGGTGGGCGAGGGTGCCGTCGTTGGTGAGCAGCAGCAGCCCCTCGCTGTCCGCGTCGAGCCGCCCGACGTGGTAGACCCGCTGCTCCACGCGGTTGCCGAGGAAGTCGGCGAGCGCGGTGCGCCCCTTCTCGTCCGCCATGGTGGAGACCACCCCGCGGGGCTTGTTCATGGCCAGGTAGACCAGCCGGGTGTCGACGACGAGACGCTCGCCGTCGACGTGGATCACGGCGGTGGCCGGGTCGACCTTGTCGCCGAGCTTCGCGACCCGCCCGTCGACGGTCACCCGGCGCCGGAAGATCAGGTCCTCGCAGGCGCGGCGGGAGCCCACGCCGGCGGCGGCCATCACCTTCTGCAGGCGCTCGCCCTCGGGCGCGTCGGTACGGATGGTGCGGTCATCGCGTGGCATCGGCAAGCTCTTCTACGTCGTCGGGGAGGAACGGGGCGAGCGGCGGCAGGTCGTGCACCGAGTTCAGCCCGAGCTTCTCCAGGAACATCGTGGTCGTCCGGTACAGGAACGCCCCGCTGTCGGGTTCGGTGCCGCACTCCTCGACCAGGCCGCGGGAGACCAGCGTACGGATCACCCCGTCGCAGTTCACACCGCGGATGGCGGAGATCCGCGACCGCGTGACCGGCTGCTTGTAGGCGATCACGGCAAGTGTCTCCAGCGCGGCCTGGGTCAGTCGTACCGACTGCCCGTCCAGCACAAACCGTTCGACGTAGGTCGCGTATTCCGGGCGGGTGTAGAGACGCCAGCCACCCGCCGCCCGGCGCAGCTCGAAACCGTGCCCGGCCGCGGTGTAGCCGGCGGCGATCTCGTCCAGCATCGGGCCGATCCGCTCGGCCGGCTGCTCCAGCACCTCGGCGAGGGTGAGTTCGCTGGCCGGCTCGTCCACCACCAGCAGGATCGCCTCCAGCGCGCCGCGCAGCTCGGCGTCGTCCAGCTCGGGCGCCGGCTCCGGCGCGGGCGTCGCCCGCCGCCGCCCCGCCGGCTGCTTCTTCGGTACGCCCGCGGCGGCGCCCCGCTCCCCCGGCTCCACCTGCGCCGCGGCCTCGTCCGCCGAGTCGGCCTGCTCCGCCGGCTCCCCCACCGAGTCGACGTGCTCCGCCGGCTTTCCGGCCGAATCGGCGGCGACGCCGGCCGGTCCGGTCGGGTCACCGTCGACCGCCGACGGAACCTGGTCAGCGCTCGCTGCCGGCGCGGGGTCGGCCGGCTCTTCCGGCATGTCGCCGGATTCGGGCTGCTGCGGGGACGGCTCGTCCTCGCGCGAGTCCGGGGAGGGGGTGGGGCGGGGCGGGGCGGGGCGTTCCCACGGGGGGACCCAGGCGGCGGCCTGGTCGGCCAGGGTGTCCCGGCCCTCCTCGTCGCTCATCGCGCTCCCTCCTCCGTCGTTCGCGTCTCGTCGCCCGGCTCCCCCGGCCGCGGCGCGGGCACCCCGCCGTCGCCGGCCACGGCCCGCGCGGACCCGCCCGCATCACCGTCGCCGGGCGGCGGGGCGGCCTCCGCCGGCTCCGGGGAACCCGCGTACTCGTCGATGTGCAGCTCGGTGTCGCCCTCGCTGGGGCCGGTCCAGCGGACGGTCAGCTCCTCCAGGGCCTGCTCCTGGACGAAGGCGACCAGGCCCTCCCGGTAGAGCTCCAGCAGGGCGAGGAAGCGGGCCACCACCTCCAGGGTGATCTCGCAGTCGGCGCAGAGCAGCGAGAAGGTGGCGATGCCGGCGCGGCGCAGCCGTTCGGCGAGGATCCCGGCGTGCTCACGGACACTGACCCGGACCATGTGCACGTGCGCGATGGACACCTCGGGCACCGGCCTCGGGGTCATCGCCTTCAGCGCCAGCTTGAGCAGCCGCTCCGGGCCGATGCCGAGCACCAGGTCGGGCAGCGCCTCGGCGTACCGGGGCTCCAGGGTGACCGCGCGGGGGTAGCGGCGGCCGCCGACGGCCTCCAGCTCGGCGATGTGCGCCGCGGCCTCCTTGTACGCCTTGTACTGCAGCAGCCGGGCGAAGAGCAGGTCCCGCGCCTCCAGCAGGGCGAGGTCCTCCTCGTCCTCCACCTCGGCGGCGGGCAGCAGCCGGGCCGCCTTGAGGTCGAGCAGGGTGGCCGCGATCAGCAGGAACTCGCTCGTCTCGTCCAGGTCCCACTGGTCGCCCATCGCCCGGATGTAGGCGATGAACTCGTCGGTGACCTTGTGCAGCGCCACCTCGGTGACGTCGAGCTTGTGCTTGCTGATGAGCTGGAGCAGCAGGTCGAACGGGCCGGTGAAGTTGGCCAGCCGGACGGTGAACCCGCTGGTCTCGGGGGCGTCCCCGGCGGGCAGCACACCGTCGACCTCCGCGGCCGGCTCGGCGGCGACCGCCGGGTCGGCGGCGCCGGGCGGCGCGGCGGGTGGGTCGAGGGGCGGTGCGGTCACCCGACGACCGTAGTGGACGGGCCGGACGGGCCGGTGACCTGGTGCACCCCCGACTACCGGTCCGTCTGGGCGGCGATCACCTCACGGGCCAGCTGCCGGTAGTTGCGCGCGCCGGACGACGCCGGGTCGAGCGTGGTGATCGGGGCGCCGGCGACGGTCGACTCGGGGAACTTGACGGTCTTGGTGATCACCGTCTGGTAGACCTTGTCGCCGAAGGCCTCCACCACCCGCTGGAGCACCTGGCGGCAGTGCGTGGTGCGGCTGTCGTACATGGTGGCGAGGATGCCCTCGAGCTCCAGGTCGAAGTTGAGGCGCTCGCGGACCTTGTCGATGGTGTCCAGCAGCAGCGCCACGCCGCGCAGGCTGAAGAACTCGCACTCCAGCGGGATGAGCACGCCGTGCGCGACGGTCAGCGCGTTGATCGCCAGCAGGCCCAGCGAGGGCTGGCAGTCGATCAGGATGAAGTCGTACTCCTTGCGGACGGTGCGCAGCACGCGCGCCAGCGCCATCTCGCGGGCGACCTCGTTGACCAGCTGGATCTCGGCGGCGGAGAGGTCGATGTTGGCGGGCAGCAGGTGCAGGCCGGCCACGTCGGTCTTGATCAGGACGTCCTCGGCGGTGACGTCGTCCTGCATGAGGAGGTTGTAGACCGACAGGTCGAGGTTGTGCGGGTTGACCCCCAGGCCGACCGACAGGGCGCCCTGCGGGTCGAAGTCGACCAGCAGCACCTTGCGGCCGTACTCGGCGAGCGCGGCGCCCAGGTTGATGGTCGTCGTGGTCTTGCCGACGCCGCCCTTCTGGTTGGCCATCGCGATGATCCGCGCCGGGCCGTGCCGGTCCGTCGGCATGGGCTCCGGGATGGGCTTGCGCATCGTGTACGCGGCCGGGTCGGCCGGACCGAGGTCCGCGCCGAGCGACGCCTGCTGCTCGCGGAGCTCCGACGTCCAGGCGTCGGCACGGTCACCGTTGCCAGCCATGTCCTCGTTGCCCCCTCCCGACGACCACCCGGCGTCGGAGCCGTCCGACGTCCTTCGCGGCGCCGCTGCGCACCCCGGTTCGTCGCCCCAGGAGGTCCGCGCCGATGCCGACTGTACGCCACGCGCCAGCAGCGCGTTCGGTACCCGGTCGGCGTGTCGGACGCACCGGCCGGTCAGGACGGTCGGGGCCGACTCACCCGCGGGCGCGCGGGTGCGCGGTGGCGTACACCTCGCGCAGCCGCTCCACAGTGACCAACGTGTACACCTGGGTGGTGGTCACCGAGGCATGGCCGAGCAACTCCTGCACCACCCGCACGTCGGCGCCGCCGTCGAGCAGGTGGGTGGCGTACGAGTGGCGCAGGGTGTGCGGGGAGACCGCGCCCGCACCGTCCACCGGCAGGCCGGCGCGCTCGGCGGCGCGGCGCAGGATGGTCCAGGCGCCCTGCCGGGACAGCGCGCCGCCGCGGGCGTTGACGAAGACCGCCGGGGTGCCCCGGCCGGCGGCGACCAGCGCCGGACGGCCCCGGACCAGCCAGGCGCGCAACGCCTCGACCGCGTACCCGCCGATCGGGACGAGGCGGGTCCGGCCGCCCTTGCCGCGCAGCACCACCGCGCCGTCGTCGGTGTCCAGGTCGTCCACGACCAGGCCGACGGCCTCGGAGATGCGCGCCCCGGTGCCGTACAGGAACTCCAGCAGCGCCCGGTCGCGCAGCGCGAGCGGCGCCTGGTCGCCGGTGGCGGTCGCCGCGCCGGCGGTCTCCAGCAGCCGGACCACGTCGTCGACCGGCAGCGCCCTTGGCAGCCGGCGCGGCGGCGTCGGCGGGCGCACGTCCCGGCTGGGGTCGGCGGCGGCCATCCCCTCGCGCAGCGCGAAGCGGTGCAGGCCGCGCACCGCGCTGGCCGCCCGGGCCGCCGACGACACCGCGAGCGGCGGGTGCTCGTCGTCCCCGGCGCGCAGCCGGGCCAGGTGGGCCTCGACCTGGGTCGCGCCGACCGCGGCCAGGTCGGTCACCCCGGCCGCGGCGAGCGTGGCCAGGTAGCGGTCGAGATCCCGGCGGTACGACGAGAGCGTGTTCGCCGACAGCCCCCGCTCGACGGTGAGGTGGTCGAGGTAGCCGCGCACGGCACGGCGCAGGGCCGGCGCGGGCTCCACACCCGTGCCGGCCCCGGCCGATGTCGCGGTCAGCCCGTCGCCCCTCAGGCCAGCACGTCCGCCAGCGGCAGGGTGGCCATCCCGTGCGCCTCGGCGACCGGGCCGTAGACGACCTGACCCTGGTGGGTGTTCAGGCCCAGGGCGAGGGCCGGGTCGCGGCGCAGCGCCTCGCGCCAGCCGTGGTTGGCCAGCTCCAGGGCGTACGGCAGGGTGACGTTGGTCAGCGCGTGGGTGCTGGTGTTCGGCACCGCGCCGGGCATGTTCGCCACGCAGTAGAAGATCGACTCGTGCACCTTGTAGACCGGGTCGGCGTGCGTGGTGGGACGCGAGTCCTCGAAGCAGCCGCCCTGGTCGATGGCGATGTCGACGAGCACACTGCCCGGCTTCATCCGGGAGACCAGCTCGTTGGAGATGAGCTTCGGCGCCTTGGCACCCGGCACCAGCACCGCGCCGATGACCAGGTCCGCGTCCACCACGGCCCGCTCGATCTCGTACGCGTTGGAGGCGACGGTCTGCAGGTGGCCCCGGTAGATCGCGTCGGCCTGGCGCAGCCGGGCGACGTTCTTGTCCAGCAGCAGCACCTCGGACTGCAGGCCCAGCGCGATGGCGGCGGCGTTCATGCCGGAGACGCCGGCGCCGATGACCACGGTCTTGGCCGCGTAGACGCCGGAGACGCCGCCCGGCAGGACACCGCGCCCGCCGCCGGTGCGCATCATGTAGAAGGCGCCCACCTGCGGGGCGAGCCGGCCGGCCACCTCGGACATCGGGGCGAGCAGCGGCAGCGAGCGGTCGGGCAGCTCGACCGTCTCGTACGCGATGCCGGTGACCTTGCGGTCGATCAGCGCGTCGGTGCACTCCTTCGAGGCGGCCAGGTGCAGGTAGGTGAAGAGCACCTGCCCCTCGCGCATCCGGTGGTACTCCTCGGCGATCGGCTCCTTGACCTTGAGCACCAGCTCGGCGGCGTCCCACACCTCGTCGGCGGTGGCGAGGATCTTGGCGCCGGCGGCGGCGAACTCGTCGTCGCTGATGCTCGAGCCGACCCCGGCGCCGGACTCGACGAAGACCTCGTGACCGTGGCGGGTGAACTCGTTGACGCCCGCGGGCGTGATCGCCACGCGGTACTCGTGGTTCTTGACCTCGCGTGGGATTCCGACCTTCACGATGCAGACACCTCTCTTCGGGGCTGCCCACCCCCGACTGCTCGGCGCCGCGACGGCCCCATTGCCGGCGCGGTCCACCGGTCCCGCCGGCGGCAGTCTAGGCCCGCCGGCCCGCCCCGGGAGCCAGCACAGTGACATCCGGTGCGCGGTCGTGCTGACGAAGTGTCAGGCGTCGACCGGGCCGGCGGTGGAGACCACCTCAGCCGTCAGGACAGTGTTCGCGCTCATCGTCCCACCGGCGGCGCGGCGGTGCGGACAGGATCGCCGGCGATCATCAAGGTGTCCGCACATCTGGGGCCTCATCGACGGCATCCTGATCCTGGTCAACGGTGGCGTCGAAGGACAGGGCCGCCCGCTGCGGGACTGATCTCCGAGCAGACGACAGGGGCCGCGCGGTGACACCGCGCGGCCCCTTCTCGTCTCGCCCCGTCAGCGGGGCAGTGGCGCGTCCGGCCGGCGCAGCTCGGCGAAACCGGTCTCACGGGCGCGGGCGGCGGCGAGCAGCCCGGCCACGCAGGAGGCGTTGGTGATCTCCCCGGCCAGCACCATCCGGACCGCCTCGTCGAGGTCGATCCGGACGACCTGGAGGTCGGCCTCCTCGTCGCGGCGGTCGTGCCGCTGGTCGGCGGGCACGTCGGCCAGGTCGCGGGCCAGGAAGACCCGGACCACCTCGTTCGAGAAGCCCGGCGAGCTGTGCAGGTCCACCAGGACGTCGACGGCCCCGGCGGTCAGGTCGGCCTCCTCGGCCAGCTCCCGGGCCGCCGCCGCGGCCAGGTCCTCGCCGCTGACGTCCATCAGCCCGGCCGGCAGCTCCCACAGGTGCCGGCCGACCGGGTGCCGGTACTGGCGGATCAACACCACCTGACCGGCGTCGTCCAGGGCCACCACGGCCACCGCTCCGACGTGCCGGACGTAGTTACGGGCCGCGGTGCCGCCACCGGGCATCGTGACGTCGTCGCTGACCAGCGAGAAGATCCGGCCGGACCAGATCTCCCGGTGCTCGGTCACCTCGTAGCGGTGCTCGACGGCGCTCACGACGCCGACGCCACCTTCGCGGCGGCGGCGCCGTTACGGCTGGCCTTCTTCGCCGGCGGGGCGTCCACCGGCGCGCCGTCCAGGTCCACCGGGAGCTGGTCGGCCTCGGAATACGCGATGGCGGCCTTGACGAAACCGGCGAAGAGCGGGTGCGGCCGGGTCGGCCGGCTCTTCAGCTCCGGATGCGCCTGGGTGGCCACGAAGAACGGGTGCAGGCCGCGGTCCAGCTCGACGAACTCGACCAGCCGGCCGTCCGGCGAGGTGCCGGAGATGTGCAGCCCGGCCTTGGTGAGCTGGTCCCGGTAGGCGTTGTTCACCTCGTACCGGTGCCGGTGCCGCTCGCTGACCTCGGTGCTGCCGTACGACTCGGCGACCAGTGAGCCCTCGGCCAGCTTCGCCGGGTACGCCCCGAGCCGCATGGTGCCGCCCAGGTCGCCGCGGCCGGCGACGATGTCCTCCTGGTCGGCCATGGTGGCGATGACCGGGTGCTTGGCGTCCTCGTCGAACTCCAGCGAGTTCGCCCCGTCCAGGCCGGCCAGGTGGCGGGCCACCTCGATGGTCATGCACTGCAGGCCGAGGCAGAGCCCGAGCAGCGGGATGCCGTTCTCCCGGGCGTACCGGGCGGTGCCGATCTTGCCCTCGATGCCGCGGACGCCGAAGCCGCCGGGGATGACGATGCCGTCCACGCCGGCCAGGGCGGCCGCCGCGCCGGCCGGGGTGACGCAGTCGTCGCTGGGCACCCAGCGCAGCTGCACCCGGGCCCGGTGGCCGAACCCGGCGGCACGGATCGCCTCGCTGACCGACAGGTACGCGTCGGGCAGGTCGACGTACTTGCCGACCACCGCGACGGTGACCGTGTGGTGCGGCTGGTGCACCCGGTCCAGCAGGTCGTCCCAGCTGGCCCAGTCCACGTCCCGGAAGGAGAGCCCGAGCCGGCGCACCACGTACGCGTCGAGGCCCTCCCGGTGCAGCACCTTCGGGATGTCGTAGATGCTCGGCGCGTCCGGGGCGGCGACGACCGCCTCCCGGTCCACGTCGCAGTAGAGCGAGAGCTTCTCCTTGAGCTTCTCCGGGATCTCCCGGTCGCAGCGCAGGACGATGGCGTCGGGCTGGATACCGATGCTGCGCAGCTGCGCCACCGAGTGCTGGGTCGGCTTGGTCTTCAGCTCGCCGGACGGCGCCAGGTACGGCACCAGCGAGACGTGCAGGTAGAAGCAGTTGTCCCGGCCCAGGTCGTGGCGGACCTGGCGGATCGCTTCCAGGAACGGCAGCGACTCGATGTCGCCGACCGTGCCGCCGACCTCGGTGATCACCACGTCCGGCACCTGGCCCTCGGCGTCCGGGTCGGCCATGCCGAGGATGCGGGACTTGATCTCGTTGGTGATGTGCGGGATGACCTGGACGGTGTCGCCCAGGTACTCGCCGCGCCGCTCCTTGGCGATCACGTCCGAGTAGATCTGCCCGGTGGTGACGTTCGCCTTGCCGGACAGCGCCCGGTCGAGGAACCGCTCGTAGTGGCCCACGTCGAGGTCGGTCTCGGCGCCGTCCTCGGTGACGAAGACCTCACCGTGCTGGAACGGATTCATCGTCCCCGGGTCGACGTTGAGGTACGGGTCGAGCTTCTGCATCACCACGCGCAGTCCGCGCGCGGTCAGCAGATTGCCGAGGCTGGAGGCGGTGAGGCCCTTACCCAGCGAGGAGGCGACGCCCCCGGTGACGAAAATGTGCCTGGTCGTCCGTGCTGAAGGGGCCAACGCCTGCTCCCGTGTCGTCCGTAGCGGTCGTGCGAACCGCCTTGCCGATCAGCCAAGTGATCACGCGATCCACGGGATTCCACGGTAACACCTTTCCCTGCCCGAGCAGGCGTCGCACCCGCCGTAGACGCACGTCGGGCCCGGTCCGGGTCAGCCGGTGGGGACCTCCGTCGATGCCGGACCGGGCTGGGCGGGCACCGTCACCGGCCGCCCGCCGGGCCCGGACGGCCCCGGTACGCCCGTCGACGCCGGCGCGTCGTCGGCCGTGCTCACCGGGCCGGAGCCGCCGGCGACCGGCTCGCCCGGTCCGCGGCCGTCGGGTGCCGCGGCCGTACCGGTGTCCCCGGCGTCCGGCGCCGACCCCTCCCCCGACACGCGACCTCCCCCGGGACGGTCGCCGCCGTCGACGGGGCCATCCACCGTGCCACCGGGACCCTCGTCGCCGGGTCGCCCCGCGCCGGGTTGCGTGCGGTCGGTGGAGTGGTCCAGCACGCGCAGCGCGGCCAGCGCGGCCATCGGCACCACCAGTGCCCCCGCCGCCCCGGCCACGTCCAGCGCCGAACCGCCGAGCACCCCGCCGATGCCGGCGGCCACGGCCGTGCCCGCCATCGCCGCCCGGATCGCCGGGTAGATGCCGAACAGCCGCATCAGGCCGCCCCATGGTTGCAGCAGCGCCAACCAGACCAGCGCCGCACCGGCCAACGCCAGCACGGTGAGCGGGCTGTTGACCAGGGTCTCCACGTTGGCAGTGCTGGAGCGGTGCACGGTGAGCCCGCCGGTGCCGTCGCCGACCGCGGCCAGGAACCGGCCGAGGCTGCCCCGCTCCGTCGCCGATCGGCGCACGTCCACCACGGCGAAGCCGACGGTGACCGCCAGCCCCGCCATGGTGGCCCAGGCGAGTCGGCTCACGGTCAGCCAGCCGCCGGCGCTGATCGCCGCGGCGACACTGACCCCGGCGGTCAGCGCGATCGCGCCGATCGAGTCCGCCCCCAGGTACGGACTGCCGACGACGACCACGGCGGCGCCGCCGACGGCCACCATCACCATCGGCCGCCAGGCGCGGCGGACCCGCTGGGCGAGCCAGCCCGCGCTGAGCAGCGAACCGGCGATGAAGACGCCCAGGCCGACGGTGCCGAGCCCGGCGTACCGGCCGCCCTCGAGCGCGGAGTAGCCGACCACGCCGTTGAGCTGCAACCGCGAGCCGCTGATCACGTCCACCCCGACCACCAGGGTGGCCAGGCCGGCGACCGCGCCGAGCGGGCCGAGGGTGCGGTCGTGCCCCGGGGTGAACCGGACCGCCGCCGTCCCGCCCACGATCAGCAGGGCGGTCACCACGCCGAACCACCAGCCGGCGTGCTGACCCCGCCACCACGGGGCCGCGTCGGCGAGCAGGGCGGCCGGCACCGCCAGGGCGGCGGCGACCAGCAGCAGCTCCACCGCGGCGACCACCCGCCGGGAGACGGGCTCGGGTCCGTGCGGGCCGGCGTGCCGGCGGGCCCGGCGCAGCAGCGGCAGCACCGCGACCGCGAGCGCCACCTGCGCCACGGCCAGCAGGGCGAAGAACCAGCCGGCCACCCGACGCTGGGCGCCGGCCTCCCGGTCGGCGTCCGCCGGTTGATCGATGGCGGCCCGCAGGTCCGCCGGTCGGCCGCCGACCGAGACGGCGGGACGGCCGAGGAAGAGCCGTTCCGGCATGGGCCGGCCCAGCGTCGCCAGGGCGGTCGGTGCCAGGTCCACGAGCTGGAGATAGCCCTCCCGGGCGGTGCTCGGGGAGGTCAGCCAACCCTTCTCCCAGCCCGGGCCGTCGGCAACCGCGACGTGCAGCCGGGACAGCTGGTCGGTGTCGGAGACGCCGGCGACGACCACCAGCGAGCGGGGCGGGCGGGCGGCGAGCACCCGGGCCAGTTGGGCGTCCGCCTGCCGGGCCTGCGCCGCCCGGGACGCCCGGTTCTCGCCGTCGACGCTGCCCAGGTCGACGATGCTCAACACGCAGGAGCCGAGCAGCTTGGCCGGGTCGGCGGGAAGGACCGGCGCGTAGCGGTCGACCCGGCCGAACGGGCGGGCGGCGGCCACCGCCGCACCCGGCCCGACCGCCACCGAGCAGCGAACGGACTCGGCCAGCGCGCCCGGCGTCGCACCCCAGGACAGCCGGTCCTGGTTGTACCGGACGACGCTCTCCTCGTCCGGCAGGTTGGCGCCGATGCCGTCCGGCTGCTCCACCGTCACCGCCGCCGGCGGGCAGCCACCCTGTTGGCGGCTGCCGTTCCAGGCGGCGAAGTTGCCCGCGCCGAGAGTGAGCCAGCCGTCGAGCGGGCAGGTCGGTCGGTGCGCGGAGCGTACCGACAGGGAGCCGATCGACCCCTGTTCGGCCATCCGCCACAGCGTCGGGGTGGTCTGCGGGTCCACGTCGTCCCAGCGCAGCCCGGCCACCCCGGCCAGCACCACGAAGTCGGCGCCGCGCCCGGGCGGGCCGGTGTCCGGCCGGGCGGCCAGCGCGGTGATGCCGAGCGCCACCACGACCAGGGTCAGCAGGACCGGGGTCAGTCTGCGCAGCATCAGCGGCTGCCCGTCGACGGATCGGCCCCGGCCGGCGCCAGCTCGGCGTACAGGTCGGCCAGGCCGGCGACCGTGTCCGCCTCGGTCGGCCAGGTCGCGGCCCGGGCGGCGCCCCGGCGGCCCAGGTCCGCCCGACGGGCGTCGTCGTCCAGCAGCTCCCGCACCGCCGCGTCGACCGCGTCGACGTCGCCGGGCGGGACCAGCACCGCGGCGTCGCCGACCAGCTCCGGCAGGCCACCCACGGCGGTCGCCACCAGGGGTACGCCGGCGTGCAGCGCCTCCTGGGCGAAGAGCTGGCGGGCCTCCCAGTCGCTGGTGACCACGGCCAGGTCGGCGCCGGCGAGCAGGTCGGCCACGTCGGTGCGGTGCCCGAGCAGGGTCACCGGTGCCCGGGCGGTCGAGATCCGGGCGGCGAGCTGGAGGTACGCGGGGCCGCTGCCGGCGATCACCACGGCCGGCGCCGGGGTCCGGGTACGCCACCGGGCGGCGGCGTCGATCAGCACGTCGTACCGCTTCTGGGGGTGCAGCCGGCCTACCGAGAGGATCAGCGGACGGTCGGCGGCGACGCCGAACTCGGCGCGGACGGCGGCCCGGCGACGCCGCGGCGCGGGCAGCACGGGAGCGGCGACCGGAGCCAGCCGGGCGTCGGTCGCGCCCAGCGCGGCGGCCCGCTCCACCAGGTCGGCGGAGGCGCCCAGCGCCACCCGGGCGGAGCGCGCGACGATCCGCTCGGCCAGCCGGGAGAGCCGGCCGCGCAGCCCGCCGGCGAGCACCGCGTTGTGCCAGGTGACCACCAACGGGACGGCCGGGCGGGCCAGGGCGGCGACCAGGCCGGCCCGCAGCCCGTGCGCGTGCACGACCTCGACGGGGGTGTCGGCCAGCGCCCGGCGCAGGGCCGCGACGGCCCGCCCGTCGGCGGGGGTGGGGCCGGCCGGGATCTCCACCGGCGTGAACCGGGCGCCGACGCCGGTGAAGTCGAACTGGTCCTGGGTGGCGGCAGGGCCGCAGACCAGCACGGTGGTGCCGGCGGCGGTCAACCCGCGGGCGATCGAGCGGACGTGCTGTCCCACCCCGCCCGTGCTCGAGGCGAGCACCACGGCCACCGAGCCGGGCCACCGCTGCGCCGACGTGGCGTCGGTCATTGCCTGCCTTCCGTTCGCGACTGCGGGGCTCGCAGACCCGGCTCACTCCTCGCGCTCACGGCATCCTCTTCCGTTCGCGACTGCGGGGCACGCAGACCCGGCTCACTCCTCGCGCTCACCGGGACACCGTCTCCTTCCCGTCACCCCGTTCCGGGGGGATCTGGTCCTCCTGCGCGCCGGCCGCGGTGGGCGGGCGTCCTCGGCCCAGCCGGCGCAGCACGGCGGTGAACAGCGGCCGTACGTCCCGTTCGTCCGTCAGCCAGGCGACGGCGAGGAACAGGGCGCCGACCACAACCCCGGACAGCATGCCCTGAACGAGTGCCTCCGATGTCGTCGGGGTCCCGTCGCCCAGGCCGGCGAGCCAGCGGGACGTGGCGACCCCGCCGAGCCCGGCGACCCCGCCGGCGAGCAGACCGGCGACCCCGGCCCGGCCCACCCCGGCCAGCGCGTCGCGGCCGGCCGAGCGGAGCACCGCGCCGATCAGCAGGCCACCGAGGACCAGCATGCCGCCGGAGGTGGCCAGGGTGACCGCCAGGACCCGGTCGGCGAGGGGCAGCAGGTGCCCGAGGAGCACCGCCAGGGCCGGCACGGTCAGCCAGCCCACCGCCGTGGCGACGGTCGCCGCCCGGGTTTCGCCGCGGGCGTAGAGGGCCCGGGTGAGCACGGCGAACAGGCCGTAGCCGAGCAGGCCGGGCGCGAACCCGGCGATGGCCGCGGCCGCGGTCCCGGCCACCGGCGGGTCGAAGAAGAAGTGCCCGATGGGCACCGCGGTGCCCACCAGCGCGGCGGCGCCCAGCAGGCTGAACAACACCACGCCGCGGACCGCCGGGGCGAGGGCCTCCCGGTAGGTCCGCTCGTCACCGGCCGCCCGGGCGGCCGCGAGGGTGGGGTACGCGGCCACGGCCAGCGGCACGGCCAGCACCGCCCAGGGCAGGAAGTAGATGGTCTGCGCGATGTTGTAGACGCCCGGATTGGCCGCCCCGCCGTAGGTGACCCGGTTGAGGCTCACCATCAGGGCGATCTGCTGGGCGGTGACGGTCACCACCCCGGCGATCGCCAGCCCACCCACCCGGGCACGGGCGTCGGCGGGGAAGCCGTAGCCCGGCCGCAGCCGCAGGCCCAGCCGGCGGAGCGGGATCAGCAGCGACAGCGAGAGCACCACCACGCCGAGCGTGGTGCCGCCGGAGAGCAGCAACTCGCCGCCGCGGCCGACCTCGCCGACGGTCGCCAGCCGCCCCTCGGCGGCGGTGAAGCCCAGGTAGACCGCGATGACGGTGATGCTGGACAGCAGCGGCGCGAGCACCGGCCAGGCGAACCGCCGGTGCGCCTGGAGCACCCCGGTGAGCACGATGCCGACACCGTACAGCGGCAACTGCGGCGCGAAGACCAGCAGCATCCGCGCGCCGGCCTGTCGCTGCTCCGGGCTGAGACCGGGGCCGAGCAGCCCGATCAGCGGGTCGGCAAGCAGTGCCAGCAGCACCGCGAGCGGCACCAGCAGGCTGAGCGTCCAGGTCAGCAGGGCGCCGGTGGTGGCGGCCACGCCCCGCCCGTCGCCGGCCTCCACCGCACCCGCGAGCAGCGGTACGACCAGGCTGGCCAGCGCCCCGCCGGCCACGATCTCGAAGATGAAGTTGGGCAGGTTGTTCGCCACGACGTACGCGCCGCCGAGGTCGGTCGGGGCGAGGGTCCAGGTGAACACCGCGGTACGACCGAGGCCGGCGAGCCGGCTGACCACGGTGAGCACGGCGATGAGGGCGGCCGCTCCGGCCACCCGGCCGGCGCCGGCGAGGGGTGCCGGTTTCTTCACGTCAGTCGTCGAGCCGGCCCAGCGCGTCGAGCTCCCGCAGCCCCGGGGTCCGCTGGATCACCTGGGTGAAGCTGACCTTCTCGCTGGCGGCGGTGAGCGCGGCGAGCACGGCGAGGACGCCGGCCCGGCCGAGCGGTCCGGTCCGGGCGGCCAGGCTGACGCCGAGCAGGGCGCCGAGGGCGTTGGCGCCGCTGTCGCCGAGCATCACCCGCTCGTCCAGGTCGTCGCGGATCAGCCCGGCGGCGGCGCCGACCGCGCCGACGGCGATCCCGCCGTGCGCGCCGCCGGCCAGCGGCACGCCGAGCAGCATGCCGGACTTCAGCGCCCGGCCGGGCCGCAGGTCGAGCAGGTTGAGCAGGTTGGCGGTGCCGGCGACCACGCCGGCGCCGAGCAGCACGTCGACGCCCCGGCCGAGGGCGCCGTGGCGCTGCCGGCGGGGATGGGCGGCGACCCGGGGGTCGCAGGCGAGCAGCGCGGCCGCGCCGAGGCCGGCGGCGCCCACCCCGACGATCTTGAGCAGGCCGGCGGTGACCCGCCCCTCCCGGAGGGCGGCGAGGTGACCGGCGAAACCCTTGGCGGTCTTCTGCTCCGGGCGCGCGCCGACCACGTCGTCGTAGAGCCCGACCGCGCCCGCGCCGAGCCCGGCGACCAGCGCGGCCGCTCCGGACGGGGTGCTGCCGGCGCCGAGCGCACCGGCCGTGGCGGCGCCGACCGCGAGCGCCGGGCCGGCCGCGAGGGTCACCGTCCGCCCGCGGAAGTTGGTCCGTTCCAGCGCCGGCCCCACCGGGGCGGTACGCACCTCCCGCAGCACGTACCGGGCGGCGACCGCCCCCGCGCCGACGGCCAGCAGCCGACCCCACCTGGTCACGCGACCCCTCCGATCCGGATGCCGTACGCGATGCGGTGCAGACCGGACAACGGTCCGCCGCCTCACTGGGGCAGTTTAGGCAGCAGCGCCGCCGCGTTGTCGCCGACACCGTACTGGCCGGCCTTCTTCTCGGTGAGCTGCTGCACCAGGGCGAGCGCGGTGACCAGCTGACCCTGGACGGTGTTGGCGTTGTCGACGGTGGAGATGGTCTGGGAGAGCACCGGGTCGCCGCGCACCACGGCGACGACGTTGCCGCCGGCCGAGCCGTTGCCGCCGACCACGATCGCGCCGGTCCGGTCGAACTGCTCGGCGACCTTCACCACCGACTCGTCCTTCTTCGCCGAGTCCTTGTCCACGTACGGCTGGCCGCTGATCAGGATCACCGCCTCGGCCGGCCCGGTGACCTTGTCCTCCGTGCTGAGATAGCCGGCGTTCGAGTACGCCGTCAGCACGGCCCGGCGGTCCGCGTCGGAGACCGCCGGGCTGCCCTGGGGGCGGTCGAGCAGGACGCTGGACAGCAGGGCGCTGGACGTCTCCACGCCGTGCCCGTTGCCCGGCAGCCCCGAGGTGGGGGCGCTGTTCGGGCGGGCGGCGGTGACGGCCAGCTCCAGCAGGTTGTTGTTGCTGTCCGGGTTGATGAACTTGTCCTGCAGGTCGACCCGCCCGGTGACGTTCGCGCCGGCGAGTTCGAGCATCTTCACCACGCCGTCGGTGTGCTCCCGGCCGCTGGGCAGGTCGAGCACCAGCACGCGTCGCCCGGTGAGCTTGCCGGGGAGGACGACCTGCGCCATCTCGGCGGCGAAGTCCTCCTCCATGTCCAGTTCCTTCTGCAGGCTGTTGACCGACTGGCGCATCTGCTGGTTGTCCTTGCGCAGCGCGTTGACGTTCTCCTTGAGCGAGTCGGCGACCGGCCCGTTGAGGGCGGCCGTGCCGACCACCAGGCCGATCGCCAACGCCAGGAAGACCGCGGTGAGGGACACCACGTGGTAGCGGAAGTTGATCACGCTTGCAGCCTCTTGATCGTCGGGGAGCTAGAAGAGCTGGCCGAGCTGGAACACGAAATTGTCCCACCATTCGGAGACCACGCCCAAATACGCCTTCCCGACGGTGGAGACCGCCACCGCGGAGGCCATCGCGGCGACCGCCGAGAGGACCAGCAGCAGCAGCGAGGAACCGGAGATGCTCTGCCGGTAGAGCCGGCTCACGCCCTTGGCGTCGACCAGCTTGCCACCGACCTTCAGCCGGGTGAGGAAGGTGGAGGCCATGCCGCCCCGGCCCTTGTCGAGGAACTCGACGAGCGTGGCGTGGGTGCCGACCGCGACCAGCAGCGAGGCGCCCTTCTCGTCGGCCAGCAGCATGGCCAGGTCCTCGCTGGTGGCGGCGGCCGGGAAGGTGATCGCCGGCACCCCGAGGCCGTTGACCCGGGGCAGGCCGGGGGCGCGCCCGTCCGGGTAGGCGTGCACGATCACCTCGGCGCCGCAGCGCAGCACGTCGTCGGTGACCGAGTCCATGTCACCGATGATCATGTCGGGGGTGTAGCCCGCCTCGACCAGGGCGTCCGCGCCGCCGTCCACGCCGATCAGCACCGGCTTGAACTCCCGGATGTACGGGCGCAGCACGTCCAGGTCAGCCTTGTAGTCGTAGCCGCGGACCACGATCAGGCAGTGCCGGCCCTGGATCTGGGTCTGGATGTCCGGCACGCCGACCCCGTCGAGCAGCAGGTCACGTTCCTGCTTGAGGTAGTCCATGGTGTTGGCGGCGAACGCCTCCAACTGGACCGACAGCCCCTCCCGGGCGTCCGCCATCGACTTGGCGACCGTCTCGGCGTCCTGCAGCGCGCCGTGCGCGACCGGCTCCTCGCCGACGAAGACCGTATTGCCCTCGATCCGGACGGTGTCGCCCTCGCGGATCTGCTCGAAGACACTCTCGCCCAGGTCGTCCAGAAGCGGGATGCCGGCGGCCACCAGCACCTCAGGCCCCAGGTTGGGGTAGCGCCCGGAGACCGAGGGCTTGGCGTTGAGCACCGCGGCGACACCGACCGCGACCAGCGAGTCGGCCGCCACCCGGTCCAGGTCGACGTGGTCGATGACCGCGATGTCGCCGGGTCGGAGCCGGCCCACCAGCCGTTTCGTACGCCGGTCGAGGCGCGCGGTGCCGAGGACTGAGCCCGGTTCCGTGTTCCGGGTCCGGCGCAACGTGGGTAGACGCATCGTGACCATCCTGGCATGTGAGGCAGGGTTTGCTGTCGCGACATGCCTGAGCAGGGCCGCCTACCCAGGGAAGCACACCCGGGCGCACGCCGGTGTGCTTGCGCTCACAATCCCGGCGTCACGGGCGCCTTTCCTTGGCTGCCACGGCCAGGAGTTCCTCGGCATGCGCGATACCCAGATCGGAATCGGGCAAACCCGCGAGCATCCGGGCGAGCTCCCGAGCCCGCTCCGTGTCCTCCACCACCCGGATCCCGCTGGTGGTCACCGCTCCCCCGGTGTCCTTCGCCACCACCAGGTGCCGATCGGCGAACGCGGCGACCTGGGGCAGGTGGGTGACCACCAGCACCTGGTGGCTGCGGGCCAGCCGGGCCAGCCGGCGGCCGATCTCCACCGCCGCCTGCCCGCCGACGCCGGCGTCCACCTCGTCGAAGACCAGGGTGGGCGGGCCGCCGGAGCCGGCGAAGACCACCTCGATGGCGAGCATCACCCGGGACAGCTCACCGCCGGACGCGCCCCGCTGCAGCGGCAGCGCCGGTGCGCCCGGGTGGGCCAGCAGCCGCAGCTCCACCTCGTCCGCGCCGTCCGGGACGACGCCGGCCTCCGCGCCGTTGACCGGCAGGCTCGGCTCGGCCCGACCGGCCGGGCGGGGCAGCACCGCCACCTCGATCCGGGCGTGCGGCATGGCCAGCCCGGCCAGCTCGACGGTGACCTGCTCGGCGAACCGGACCGCCGCCTCCCGCCGGGAGGTGGAGACCCGCCCGGCCAGCTCGGCCACCTCGCCGGCCAGCCGGGACGCCTCCCGGTCCAGCTCGTCCAGGAGGTCGTCGGAGGTGTCCAGGTCGGACAGCCGGGTGCGGGCCCGCTCGGCCCAGGCGATCACCCCGTCGACGTCGTCGGCGTACTTGCGGGTCAGCGCGCGCAGCGCCGCCCGCCGCTCGTAGATGACCTGCAACCGGGCCGGGTCCGCGTCCAGCGCCGCCAGGTACGCCGACAACTCCGCGGAGACGTCGGCGACCAGGGTGGCCGCCTCCTCCAGCCGGACCGCCAGCTCGCCCAGCGCCGGGTCGGTGCCGGCCTGCGCCTCCAGGGTGCGCCGGGCGGTGCCGAGCAGCGCGGTCGCGTCCGGGGTCTCGTCGGTCGCCTCCACACCGCCGGCGACGCACTGGTGGGCCAGCTGCGCGGCGGTGCGCAGCCCCTCGGCGTGCTCCAGCCGCTGCGCCTCCGCCTTCAGCTCGTCGTCCTCGCCGGGCTGCGGGTCGACCCGGGTGATCTCGTCCAGGCCGAGCCGGAGCAGGTCCGCCTCCTGGTTGCGCTCGCGGGCGTTGCGCCGCCGGTCGGCCAGGTCGTCGACCACCGCCCGCCACCCGGTGTACGCCTCGCGCAGCGCGTCGAGCAGCTTCTCGTGCGCCGGGCCGGCGAACCGGTCCAGCGCCGCCCGCTGCTCGGCCGGACGCAGCAGCCGCAGCTGGTCGGACTGTCCGTGCACGGCCACCACCTGCTCGCCGACCTCACCGAGCATCGACACCGGCATGCTCCGGCCGCCCACGTGCGCCCGGGACCGGCCCTCCACGGTGACCGTACGGCTCAGCAGCAGGGCGCCGTCCTCGTCGGGCTCGCCGCCGGCGTCGGTGATCCGGGCGTGCACGGTGTCGGCCACCCGGCCGACGAGGCGCAGCCGCCCCTCCACCAGCGCCCGGCCCGGCTGAGCCCGCACCCGCCCGGCGTCGGCCCGGCCGCCGAAGAGCAGGCCGAGGCCGGTCACCACCATGGTCTTGCCGGCACCGGTCTCGCCGGTGATGACGTTCATCCCGCCGGTCAACGGCAGCGTGGTGTCCTCGATGACGCCCAGTCCGGTGATGCGCAGCTCTTCCAGCACAGCACCCGACAGTAGACGCGGCCACCGACAGTTGACCAGCCGGCGCGGGCGGCGCGGCGGCCGGTCGTACCATCTCCGCTCGTGGACTCCACGAGCGGTGGGCGGCAGGTGCTGCGGATACTCGGCCTGGGCGAGGACGAGGAACAGGTCTACCGTGCGCTGCTGCGGGTCTCCGCCGCCGGGCCGGCGGAACTGGCCCGGCAGGTGCCCTTGCCCGCCGACCGGGTCGCCCGGGCGCTGGCCGGACTCAGGGACTGCGGGCTGGTCGCCCCGGCCGGCGCCGAACCCGACCCGCCGCTGCGGCCGCTGCCCCCGGACGTGGCCCTCGGTGACGAACTGCTGCGCCAGCAGCAGTCCCTCGACTCCGCCCGCCGCCGGGTCGCCCAGCTCACCGAGGAGTACCGGGCCGGCGTACGGCGGCACGACGCGGACCACCTGGTCGAGATCGTCACCGGCCCCGACGCGCTGCGCGCCCGGTTGCGCCGGCTGCAGGACGACGCCCGCGTCGAGGTGCTCTGGTTCTGCCGGGCCAACCCGCTGGCCATGCCGGGCCCGGAGAACGTGGAGGAGTTCGCCGCGCTGGCCCGCGGGGTCAGCTACCGGGCGATCTACGAACGCGACCTGCTGGCCGAGCCGGACGCCCTCGCCGACGTCGAGAAGGCGGTCCGCAGCGGTGAGCAGGCCCGGGTCACCGGTCTGCTCCCGGTACGCCTGGCCATCGCCGACCGGGCCACCGCGGTCTGCCCGCTGGTGCCCGAGCGGGCCAGCGGCGAGGCGAGCGCCGCCGTGATCGGCCGCAGCCAGCTGCTCGACGCGCTGCTGGCCCTCTTCGACAGCCACTGGACCGCGGCCACCCCGCTGCTACCCGGGGCCGGCCCCGCCGCCGACGGCGGCCCGGACGCCGACGAGCGGCTGCTGCTGTCGCTCTTCGTGGCGGGGGTGCCGGACAAGTCCATCGCCTCTCAGCTCGGGGTGAGCCGCCGCACCATCCAGCGGCGGCTCGCCGACCTGATGACCCTGGCCGGGGTCGATACCCGACCGGGTCTGGCGTACCAGGCCGCCCGCCGGGGCTGGCTGTAGACGCGTCCGACACCCCACGACCACCGGCCGTCGGCCGGCCCGGGTCTGCGTCATCCCGAGGACGCAACCCGGAGCCGGACCATCGGCCGGGGCGCCGCGGGGTTCCCGCCACCCCCTGGTGGGAACCCCGGCGGCCCGACGGGACGCCCGCGCGGAGGGGGGTGACCGCGCGGGCGCCGGCTCACCGCAGCCCGTACGCGTCGACCACGGTCTGGTCGACGGTGTTCCCGGCGCGGTCGCCGGCGTGCACCCGCAGCGACACCGTGCCGCGGCCGGCCGGCACCGTGGCGGTGAACTGGGCGCCCGAGCCGTGCACCGGCACGGTCCGCCAGTTGCGCCCGCCGTCGAACGACACCTCGACCCGCACCCCGACGCCGGTCGGCGCCGGTACGCCGGCCGGCTGGCGCAGGGTCAGCCCCACCTTGTGCGGCTGGCCGCCGGGCACCTCGCCCCGCAGGTCCGCCGGGACCTGGTAGTCCACCTGCAGCAGCGACAGCGGCTGGGCGACGTCACCGGTGGGCCGGGCCGAGGTGAACTGCCAGGCCGTCTCGGTACGCGTGGCCCACCGCCACTCGTCCGAGGAGCGCTGGGTGGTGACGTCCAGCCGGTACCGGGCCGCGTCCGGGGTGGTCGGCACCGGTGCCCAGCCGCCGGAGAGGTCGGCGAGCTGCTGCCCGTCCCGGCTCAGCCGGCGCTCGACGGTGTCCTGCTCCTCGCCGAACCCGGCCGCGCTGTAGTGGCCGTCGGCGTCGACGAACTCGGCCACCCGCAGGTCGAGGGTGTCCCCGGTGCGCGTGGGCACCGGCACCCCGGAACCCGCCGGCACGGCCGGCCGGACCACCGGCGCGTACCAGGTCTCGGTGACCCGGTCGTCGGCGGCGTACTGCCGGGGCTGCTGGACGGCGCCCCCGAGCAGCCGGCCCCAGGACCATTGGAGCCGGTGCAGCACCCGCTGCTGCCACCAGTTGTCCCCGGCGCTGACGAACTCCTGCCGCACGGTGCCGGTACGCACCAACCGCTTTTCGTCCATCCAGGAGTACTCCTGCCATGGCCGCCAGCCGAACCGCTGCTCGTCGGCCCAGTCGAACCCGCCGGTGTCGGCGTAGCTGGCGGTCACCTCGGCGGTGTTGTCCGCGGTCACCCGGTGCACGATGTGATCCGGGATCCGCCCCTTCGACACCTGCCACACGTCGTACAGGTAGGGGCTGTTCGGAGTCAGCGTCAGGTCCAGCGTCACGCGTCCGGCCTTCGCCGCCGCGATCATCCGCTGCCCGTCGTCGTACGCGACCACCATCGACGGGATCGGCAGGCGATCCCCGTCGGGCGCCCAGTCGGTCCACGCGCTCCACTCCGCCGGGCGGACGATGAGCACCATCGCGGCGCCGGCCGCGGTGGCATCGGCGACCATCTGGCTCTCATCGGTGCGGTCGGGTCTGCCGGCGACCAGCGCGGCCGCACCCCGGACCCCGGCTCGGGACAGCTCGGCGGGGGTGCCGTCGCCCGCCCACACCAGCGGCAGCTTCCGCCGGCCGTCCGGAGCCGGTGACTGGCGCAGCAGGTTGATGTCCAGCGGACCGGAGACGTTGCTGACCTTCGCGTCCACCATGGGGGCGACCAGCTGCCAGCGGGAGGCGAACTCGAACTCGCCCTCGCGCACCGGCGGGGTCGGCGTGACGTTCACCTGCTCGACCGTGCTGAACTCCATCGTGCCGTGGTCGACCTGCCGGCCGTTGCCGAAGATCCGGTGCTCGAAGAAGCTGATCACCGCCCGCTGCTCGGTCGGCTTCGGCGTCTCGATCCGCACCGGGGTGCCCTTGCGTGGGTCGAGTACCACGGTCATGTCCCGGGTCACCATCAGCTCGGGATCGGTGACCAGGGTGCGCTGCTCGTGCTGCGGGGTGCCGTGTTGAAACAGCCCCCCGAGCAGGTACGGGCCCTCCTCGACCTGCACCTGCGCCTCGCCAGGGATCCAACCGATCTGGTCCGACTCGGAGTGCTCGCCGAAGAGGGTGAACACCGTCGCCACGCCGGGCTGCCCGGCCATGTCCAGCGCGCGCAGGGTGACGGTGTGCAGCGGGCCCTTGCGGGTGAGTCCGACGGCGGTGCGCACCGCCACGCCATCCGCACCGGTCGCCACCAGCCACCCGCCGTACATCCCGCGGTCCAGCTTCGCCGGGTCGGCGCGCAGCGGCACGGCCACGCTGCCACCGGCGGGCACCGTCACCTCGGAACCGACGGAGACGCCGTCGGCCTCGGGGGCGCCGCTGTCCAGGTTGCGGAGCTCCAGGGCCAGCCGCAGGGTCTGCGGGGACGACGTGCCGTTGGTGTACGTCACGGTCCGCTCCGCCACCGCATCGCCGGTGTGCACCCGCCCGAAGTCGGCGGTGGCCGTGCCGTACACCCGCTGGCTCAGCGCGCGGGCCACATCCACTCGGCCGCCGCCCTGCTCGAAGACGGTCAGCGCGGGGTTCGCCTTCGTCGTGCTTACCAGCGCGTCCTTGAGCTTCCCGGCGGTCCAGTCCGGGTGTTCCTGGGCGAGGATCGCCGCCGCGCCGGCGACGTGCGGGGTCGCCATCGACGTCCCGGACGCCCGCGTGTACGCGTCGTCCACCGGCGTACCCATGGTGGTGCCGGCGGCGCGGGCGGCGACGATGCCGACGCCCGGCGCGGTGAGCTCCGGCTTCAGGCCGTTGTCGCCCAGGCGCGGGCCGCGGCTGGAGAAGTCGGCCAGATTGTCGTCACGGTCCACCGCGCCGACGGTGAGCGCCGCACTGGCCGCGCCAGGCGTCCCGACGCTACGCGCCTCACCAAAGTTGCCGGCGGCGATCACGAAGAGCGTGCCGGTCTCGGCGGTGAGGTCGTTGACCGCCAGGCTCATCGGGTCGGTTCCGTCGCTCGGGTCGCCGCCGAGGCTCATGCTCACCACCTTCGCGCCGGAGTGGGCGGCCCACTCCATGCCCGCGATGATGTCCGAGCCGTAACCGCTGCCGTTGTTGTCGAGCACCTTGCCGATCAGCAGCTGTGCGCCGGGGGCGACGCCCTTGCGCAGCTCGTTGGAGGCGGCGCCGCTGCCCGCGATGGTGGAGGCCACGTGGGTGCCGTGGCCGTGCCCGTCCCGGGCGCTGCCGCTGCCGGAGAAGTCCTGCGCCTCGGCGATCCGGCCGGCCAGGTCGGGGTGGCCGGCGTCGACTCCGGTGTCGAGCACCGCGACCCGGACGCCGGTGCCGTCCCGGCCGGCCGCCCAGGCGGCCGGGGCGCCGATCTGCGGCACGCTGTGCTCCAGATCCGCGTGGACCCGTCCGTCCAGCCAGACGCGGGCGATGCCGGCGCCGAGCCGGGGTGTGCCGGCGGTGGTCCGGGCCGCCGGCGTGCCGCGCAGCGTGGTCCACAGGCCGCCGAGGTCGCCCTTGCCGACCCGCAGCGCCGCGCCGTTGATGCTCTCCAACGGCCGGGCGGCGGTGGCGCCGGCGAGCGGCCGCACCCGCCCGGCGGCCGGCTGCTGGTAGCGCACGATCAGCGGCAACGCGCCCTGCACGGCGTCGCCGTAGCCCTCGGCGGCCAACTCCTCCACGTCGAACAGGTTGGAGTCGAGCACCCCGGCGGAGACGTACGGCACGACGTCGCTGGGCAGCACCCGCAGCCGGCCGTCGGCCTCCACGGTGTGGAAGGTGATCCGCTCCCGGCCGGGGCCGGGGTGGACCGTGGCGGCGACCCGGCCGGGCGCGGCCTGGACCAGGTCGACCTGGTCGCCGGTGATCAGGGTGAGGCGGACGGGCGCGACGCCCGGAACGGGCGCGGCCGGAACGGGGGGGATGGGCCGGACGGGCGGGTCGGCGGACGCCGGTGCGGCGAGCCCGACCACCAACGCGCCGACCGCGCCGGCGGTGAGCCAGCGTGGAGGCCAATGCATGCGATGTGCTCCTCTACTCCGAGGGTCGATCCCAGGAGATCGACCACTCGGAGTCTGCGACGGAGATCATCGGATGGTCACTAGCTGCGGCCCGCCGCATCGGCGACATGTCGCCAGGTGGACAACGGACAACCGGGCCGGGCCGCCGGATGTCCGGCGGGTTGCCGCCGGGCGGCGACCGGCGACGGGCGCCCGCGTCAGCGGCGGCTGCCGCGCCAGCCTTGCACCGGCAGGTCGAACTTGGCGACCAGCCGGTCGGTGAAGGGGCGGGCCCGGAGCCGGACGATCCGCACCGGCAGCGCGCCCCGGCGCACCGTCACCCGGGCCCCCGGGGGCAGGTCGTAGACCCGCCGACCGTCGCAGCAGAGCACCGCCAGGGTGGTGAACGGGTCGACGGTGATCACGAAGGTCGACGTCGGCGCCGTCACCAGCGGCCGGCTGAACAGCGCATGCGCGCTGATCGGCACCAGCAGCAACGCCTCCACCTCCGGCCAGACCACCGGCCCGCCACCGGAGAACGCGTACGCGGTGGAGCCGGTGGGGGTCGCGCAGACCACCCCGTCGCACCCGTACCGGGACAACGGGCGGCCGTCGACGTCGACGAGCAACTCCAGCATCTGGGCCCGCTCGCCCTTCTCGACGCTGATCTCGTTGAGCGCCCACGACTCGATGGTCGGGCCGCCCTCGAACTCGGCGGTCACGTCGAGGGTGAGCCGCTCGTCGACGGTGTAGTTGCGCCCGACCACGTCGCGGACCGCCGAGTCCAGGTCGTCGATCTCGGCCTCGGCGAGGAAGCCCACCTTGCCGAGGTTGATGCCGAGCAGCGGGGCCTTCGCCGGCCGGGCCAGCTCGGCGGCGCGCAGGAAGGTGCCGTCGCCGCCGAGCGCGAAGACGATCTCCGCGCCCTCGGCGGCCTCCGGGCCGGTGACCGGGACGACGCCCGGCAGGTCCAGGTCGTCGGCCTCCTCGGCCACCACCCGTACCTCGAAACCGGCGGCGATCAGGTCCGCCGCCACCGCGCGGGCGTGCTCGGTGCTGCGTCGGCGGCCGGTGTGCGTCACCAGCAGAGCGGTCCGGCTCACCGGGCGACCTCCTCGATCGTGGGATCCGCGGGTGGTGGGACGCCCGCAGGGCCGGCTGCCACGACCGCGCGGACCCGCTCCGGGTCCGCGGTGGGCGCGCCCCGGCGTAACCATACGAAGAACTCCACGTTGCCGCTCGGCCCGGGCAGCGGACTGGCGGCCACGTCCGCGAGGCCTAGCCCGAGCTGCGCCGCCGCCGCGGCCACGTCGAGCACCGCCTCGGCCCGCAACTCCGGGTCGCGCACCACCCCACCCGCGCCGACCCGCGCCTTGCCGACCTCGAACTGCGGCTTGACCATCAGCGCCAGGTCACCCTCGACCCGGGTGCAGCCGGCCAGCGCGGGCAGCACCAGCCGCAGCGAGATGAACGACAGGTCGGCCACGGTGAGGTCGACCTCGCCGCCGATGGCCTCCGGGGTCAACGTACGGACGTTGGTGCGCTCGAACACCCGCACCCGCTCGTCGGTGCGCAGCGGCCAGGCCAGCTGGCCGTAGCCGACGTCGACCGCCATCACCTCCGCCGCGCCGGCACGCAGCAGCACGTCGGTGAAGCCGCCGGTGGAAGCGCCGGCGTCCAGGCACCGCCGCCCGGCCACGGTCAGCCCGCCCGGGGCGAACGCCGCGAGGGCGCCGGCCAGCTTGTGGCCGCCCCGGGAGACGTACTCGGCGGTGGGGTCCTCGCCGGTGACCAGCAACGGGTCGGCGGGGTCGACCATCGCCGCGGGCTTGCGGGCCGGCACCCCGCGCAACTGGACCCGGCCGGCCTCCACCAGCGCGGCGGCCTGCTCCCGGGAGCGGGCCAGGCCGCGGCGGACGAGTTCGGCATCCAGCCGGTTGCGACGTGCCATGGGTGGTTCTTCTCCGGTGGGTCAGGCCTGGTCGATGCTGGCCAGGGTTTCGCGCAGGGTCTCGTACGCCGCCTCGTACTGAGCGATCTGGTCCGCCGGGGAGAGTGTGGCGGCGTTGATCATGGCCTGCACGGCGGCGTCGACCGCGGGGTGCCGGGCGTCCTCGACGTCCTCGACCGACGGCGCCGGGCCGGGGCGGATCCCGGGCGGCGGACCCGGGCGCGCGCCGGCCGGCGGGCCGGGACGCGGACCGGGCGGCGGGCCGGGGCGGTACGGGCCGGTCATGACGTGGACCGGCGGCCGGCGGGGGCGGTCACGCCGCGCCACCCGGCGGCTGCTTGCGGCCCGGCGCCTTCTTCGCCGGCCGGACCGGCGCGGCGGGCGACTCGTCGGCGGGCCGGCGCGACACGGTGGCCGGCGGCTTCTTCGCGATCGCCTTCTTCGCCACGGCCTTCTTCGCCACCGCGGTGGTGGGGGTGGGCGCGGGGCGACCCGGCGGCGCGGAGACCGGCGCGGCGGCGGAGGTGTCGGCCGGGACCGCCTTGGCCTCGCGCAGTTGGCGTTCCAGCTCGTGCACCCGGCGGGTCAGCTCCGCGACCTCGTCGGCGGTGGCCAGCCCCACCGCGCCGAGCGCCCGCTCGACCTCGAAGCGGACCAGCTTGGTCAGCGCCTCCCGGTTCGCCAGGCCGGTCGAGACGAGTTCCTCGGCGAGCGCCTGCAACTGGCCGGCGGTGGCGCCGCCCTGGCCGACCACGCGCCGAACGGCGTCCTGGGCCTTTTTCCGGGGCGCCTCCGTCAGGCCCATGGCCAGCTCGAGGTAGGCGCGCCACGCGTCCTGCATGCCTGAGTCCTTCCAACCGGCGGGGGTGTGCAGGTGTCACGCTACCGGCCGCTCCGACCACCTGTTGCGGTACGGTGCCGAGGAACGGCGTGGCATGTGGTGAGGAGACGATGTGGCCAGCGTGGACGAGTGCCGGCAGGCGTTGCGGGAGCTGGCCGACCGCCTGGACCGCCACGCGGACGTGCAGGACAAGATCGACCTGGACCGGACGCTGGCCTGCCGGGTCACCGACCTGGGCACCGCGTTCCACGGCCGGATCTCCGGCGGCCGACTGGTCGACCTCTCCGACGGCGACGACCCGAACGCCAAGATCGCGCTGAGCGCCGGCAGTGACGACCTGATCGCCCTGGTGCACGGGCAGCTCGACATCACCAAGGCGCTGGCCGCCCGTCGGGTGTCCATCAAGGCCAACCCGTTCGACCTGATGAAGCTCCGCAAACTGCTCTGAGCCGAGCCGGCGGCCGGCCGACTCCGGGCCGGCGTCAGGCCGACAGGCCCAGCGCCGCCAGCGCCGCGGCCGCCTCCGGCGACACCGCCCGCACCGCCGGGCCCGCCGAGGTCGCCCACGCGACCGCGCAGAGCGCGGCCAGGGCGTCCAGCGGGCGGCCGGCGCCGTCGAGCGCCAGGCCGCCGTCGGTCACCGCCGCCGACCAACCCCGGCCGTCGGGCACGCCGGGCAGCCGGACCACCGCCGCCGGGTCGAAGAGCCCGGCGAGGTCCATCGCGACGTACGTCGGCCGGCGCGCCTCGGGGGCGGCCAGCAGCTCGGGTACGCCGCTGACGCCGGTGAGCACCAGCAGGCTGTCCAGCCCGGCGCGGCGGGCACCCTCGATGTCGGTGTCCAACCGGTCGCCGACGACCAGGGTCCGCCCGGTGGCCGCCCGACGGGCGGCGGTGGCGAACAGCGCCGGCTCCGGCTTGCCGACCACCACGTCGGGATCCCGCTCCAGGGCGGTCCGCAGCACGGCCACCAGTGACCCGTTGCCCGGCAGCGGGCCCCGGTCGCTGGGCAGCGTGCGGTCGGTGTTGGTGGCGTACCAGGGGGCGCCGGCGCGGACCGCCAGCGACGCCTCGGCCAGGTCCACCCAGCCGACCTGCGGGCCGTAACCCTGGGCCACGGCGGCCGGCTCTTCCTCGGCCAGGGACACCGGGCGCAGGCCGACGGCACGGATCTCGGCGCGCAGCGCCTCCGCGCCCACCACCAGCACCGGCGCGCCGGCGGGAAGCCGGTCGCGCAGCAGCTCGGCGGTGGCGGCGGCCGAGGTGAGCACCTCCTCCGGCCGGGCTGGGACGCCCATGCCGGTGAGCAGGTCGGCCACCTCGCTGGAGCGGCGCGAGGCGTTGTTGGTGGCGTATGCCACCGCCCTGCCGTCGGCGTGCAGCCGGCCGACCGCCTCGACGGCACCGGGGATCGGCCGGTCGATCAGGTAGATCACCCCGTCGAGGTCGAAGACCACCAGGGTGTACCCGTCGACCAGCCGTTCCCCGGCGTCCGCGGTCATTACTGGTCCGACTCCGACCCGCGGACCGGCTCGCCGCCGGTCGCGCCGCTCGTGCCGCCCGCCGAGCCGGTCTCGCCGGACCGGGCCTGGTCGGCGACCACGCGCGCCTCGTCGTCGGTCAGTTCGTCCTCGGCCAGGTCGTCGCCCTCGCCGTACCGGGCGTCGCCGCCACGGTCCCGGTCGTCGTCCTCGCCGTCGAGGTCGTCGTCCTCGTCGTCGTGGCTGGCGTCGCCGTCGAGGTCGTCGTCCTCGTCCTCGTCGTCCTGGTCGTCGTCGTCCTGGTCGTCGACGTCCGTGTCCTCGTCCGGCTCGCTGTCACCGCCCGTGAGGTCGGTGTCGGGACGGGCCGGCACGGCGCCCGGGGCGCCCGGTCCGGCGGCGATGTCCTCGACCGGGGACTCCTCGTCCTCCTCGTCGCCCTCGATCACCACGCCGTCGAGCTCGAGCAGCCGCTCCGCCGCGTCGGTCTCCCCCTCGGAGTCCAGGTCGGCGGCCCGGGAGAACCACTCCCGCGCCTCCTCGCGCCGGCCCACCGCGAGCAGCGCGTCGGCGTACGCGTAGCGCAGCCGCGCGGCCCAGGGCTCGGGCGAGTCGGCGGTCAGCTCGGGGACCTGGAGCATCGCCACGGCCGCGTCCTTCTGGCCGAGGTCGCCCCGCGCCCCGGCGGCCACGATCAGCAGCTCGATCGCCACCGACCGGTCGAGCTTCTCCCGGTCGGCGCCCCGGAACAGGTCGATCGCCCGCTCCGGGCGCCCGAGGGCCCGCTCGCAGTCGGCCAGCACCGCCAGGTGGCTCTGCAGACCGGTCATCCGGTGGTACGTGCGCAGCTCTGCGATGGCCGTCTGCCACTCCCCCGCGTGGTACGCGGCCAGCCCGACCGCCTCCCGCACCGCGGAGATCCGCGAGGCGAGCCGACGGGCGGCGAGGGCGTGCGCCAGCGCCTCCGCGGGGTCCTCGTCGATCAGCTGACCGGTGGCGACCAGGTGCCGGGCGACGGTCTCCGCCACCGGCTTGGCCAGCGAGAGCAGCTCGGCCCGGACGGGCGAGTCGAGGTCGGTCGCGACGATCTCGTCCGGCAGCGCCGGCCCGGTGACCCGCTCGCCGCCCTCGGCCCGGTCCCGGCGGTCGTCCCGCCGGTCCTGCGGGCCGGCGCCGTAGCCGCCCTGCCGAGCCCGGTCGTCCCGGCCCGGCCGGTCACCGTAGCCCCGCCGCTCGCCGTCCCGCTCGGTACGCGGGCCGCCGCGGAAACCGCCCTCGCGGTCGTCCCGGCGGAAGCCGCCCTCACGACGGTCCGCGCCCCGGAAGCCGCCCTCACGCGGCGCCCCGCCCTCGCGGCGGTCGCCACCACGGAAACCGCCCTCGCGGTCGTCCCGGCGGAAGCCGCCCTCACGGCGCTCGCCGCCTCGGAAGCCGCCCTCACGCGGCGCCCCGCCTTCCCGACGGAAACCACCCTCGCGACGGTCGCCACCACGGAAACCGCCCTCACGCGGCGCCCCGCCCTCACGACGGTCACCACCACGGAAGCCGCCCTCACGGCGCTCGCCGCCGGCAAAACCACCTTCACGACGGTCGCCGCCACGGAAGCCGCCCTCACGCGGCGCACCGCCCTCACGACGGTCACCACCACGGAAGCCACCCTCACGCGGCGCACCGCCCTCACGACGGTCACCACCACGGAAGCCACCCTCACGCGGCGCACCGCCCTCACGACGGTCACCACCACGGAAGCCACCCTCACGGCGCTCGCCGCCACGGAAGCCGCCCTCGCGCGGCGCACCGCCCTCACGGCGGTCACCACGGAAGCCACCCTCGCGACGCTCGCCGCCCGCAAAACCGCCTTCACGCCGGTCACCGCCGCGGAAACCGCCTTCCCGGCGCTCGCCCCCACGGAAGCCGCCCTCACGCGGCGCCCCGCCCTCACGACGGTCACCACCACGGAAGCCACCTTCACGGCGCTCGCCGCCGGCAAAACCGCCTTCACGCCGGTCACCGCCGCGGAAACCGCCTTCCCGGCGCTCGCCCCCACGGAAGCCGCCCTCACGCGGCGCACCGCCCTCACGACGGTCACCACCACGGAAGCCGCCCTCACGGCGCTCGCCGCCGGCAAAGCCACCTTCACGACGGTCACCGCCACGGAAGCCACCTTCACGCGGCGCACCGCCCTCACGACGGTCACCACCACGGAAGCCGCCCTCACGGCGCTCGCCGCCGGCAAAACCACCTTCACGGCGGTCACCGCCACGGAAGCCACCTTCACGCGGCGCACCGCCCTCACGACGGTCACCACCACGGAAGCCGCCCTCACGGCGCTCGCCGCCACCGGAGCCGCCCTCACGGTTGTCGCCACCGCGGAAACCACCCTCACGGCGGTCGCCGCCGGCGAAGCCGCCCTCGCGGGAACCGGAACGGAAGCCAGCGTCACGACGCTCGCCACCGCGGAATCCGCCCTCGCGGTCGTCGCGCCGGAAGCCCTCGCGGCGCTCGCCGCCCCGGAAACCACCCTCGCGGGGCGCGTCACCGTCCCGGCGGAAGCCACCCTCGCGGGGCCCCGAACGGAAGCCACCCTCGCGGCGGTCACCGCCGCGGAAGCCACCCTCGCGGTTGTCGTCCCGGCGGAAGCCACCCTCGCGGCGCTCGCCACCGGAACCGCTGCGCGGCCCGCCCGAGCGGTCGTCGCGGTTGCCCCGGTACGGGGGACGGTCGTCGCGGCGGGCGTCACCGCGCCCCTGCTCGCGGTCGGCGCGGTCCTCGTAACGACGGGGGCGATCGCCGCCCTGCGGTCCTGAACTCACAGGTACATCCTTCCTGATTGCGTCCCCAGAGACGCTAACGCAGTCGAGGGCCGACCCGGATGGGGCGGCCCTCGACTGGAAGATTGTCCGGCGGTGTCCTACTCTCCCACACCCTCCCGAGTGCAGTACCATCGGCGC
>NZ_JBHSBP010000100.1:0-12054 GCF_042650725.1 Micromonospora sp. GCM10011541 | reverse complement strand
GATCAGGCCGACGGCGGCGGTCTGCGCCAGGTCGTCGGTGGGCTCGCCCCGGCCGCTGTAACGGTGGGCGAGGTGGTTGGCGAGCGGCAGCCAGGCCTCGATCGCCTTGTCGCGCAGCGCGGCACGCGACGGGTGGTTGGCGGGCAGCGCGGCCATCGCGTTGAGCAGATCCGCGGCGCTGTCGGTGAGTGCGCGCGGGTCGAGCTTTTCGGTGGTGGACGGCGGTGTGGTCGCCTGCTCGCTGATCGTTGGCGCGGTCATGGGTGGTCCTCCCTGCACCTCGTCCGCGGATAAGAGACGTGACGCTTTGGTTTAGCTTCAAGTGGGCCGTTCGGGACTCACCTTAGCCTGATCGGCTCTGCTAAATCTAGCCGAAAGTATGATGTGCTTAAGCGATTTTCGGTCATGAAAGCCCTAAAACGGGCAAAGCTCGAGGGGCTTGTGATCACGGTTACCGGGCCGCCTGCCCGACCGGTCGTCGCCGGACGCCCCCCGGGCCGCTGACCGCTTGGCCCATCGCCCGCGCCGACCGTCAAGGAAGAACACGACAAACGGTTCGCATTGTCGGCTATCCGTCGTTGTCCCGTCTGCGGGACCACCCGTAGCGTCCCTGTGTACACGTCTACGGAGGCAACGTGCTGGATCCCGCCGCTCCGCAACTCGTCGTCAACGCCCGGGTGCTGCTCTTCAGCTGGCAGCCGGCGGACCCCGACGCGGTCGCGGCGATCCTCCCGGCCGGGCTGCTGCCCTGCCCGGACCGGCAGGTCTTCCTCTGCCAGTACGTCGTGGACGACGACTGTCAGACCTCCGGCTTCGGGGCCTACTCGCTGACCTACCTGGGGATCTCGTTGGTGGGGATGGACCCGCCGGACGGCGACGGTCCCGGCGGCTGGTGGAGCCACTACTTCGCCTCCAGCCCCCGGGTTCGCGAGTACGCCGCCGCCCGGGGCGTCCCGGCGCAGGCCGGGCAGACCACCGTCGAGGTGCGGGGCGACCGGCTCACGACGGAGACCCGCGCCGACGGGCGGCCCATCATCCGGACCGTGGCCCGGGTCGGCCAGACCAGCCACCTCGTGTGCAGCGGCCACCACCGGTACCTGACCGGGCGGGACGGGGAGCTGACCAGCGCCGACTACCCGTACGTGGCCGAGCCGGTCACCCCGTTCGAGATCGAGTCGGTGGAATTCCTCGCCCCCGAGCACCCGGTCTATCCGCTCCGCCCGGCGAACCCGCTCAACATCTGCTGGGGCTTCTACTCCCCACGGGTGTCGTTCGCGTACCCGGCCAGGCCGAACGCGCTCGACGACCCACCGGCCGCCGAGCCGGTTCACCAGGCGCCGGCCCGCCGGGCCCGCAGCGGCCTGCCGTCCGGGTCGTAGACCAGCCGGTACGCGGGCAGCGCCCAGAACCGGGTGTGCCAGGGCAGCCGCTCCGGCCGGTGCGGGCGCAGCCGGCCCGGCGGGCGGGGACCGACCCGGCCCCCGTCGTGCCAGCGTTGCAGCGCGTCCGCCGCGTCGATGATCGCCCGCACCGCAGCGGCCGGGTCGAGCAGGTCGTGGTCCTCGCCACCGTCCGGGTCCCGGTCCAGGTGCTCCCGCCACAGCCGCAGCCGCAGGTCCCGGGCGAAGACCCGGGCGCCGTCGCCGAGGCCGGCCGGGTCGGTGGGCGCCCGCTCGTCCCGGGTGTCGTCCAGCACGGCGCAGGACAGCTCGCTGTCGTGCGTCCAGGAGCGGCGGTTGAAGTTGTCGCTGCCGACGCTGGCCCAGACGTCGTCGACCACGCAGACCTTGGCGTGCACGTAGATCGGGGTGCCCTCGTGGTTCTCCAGGTCGAAGACGTGCACCCGGTCCGGCGCCGCCTTCTGGCAGAGCGAGAGCGCCTGCTCCCGGCCCACCATGTTCGGCGGCAGCGCGAGCCGGCCGTCCACGTCCGGGTGGCGTGGCACGACGGCGACCAGGTGCAGGTCGGGCTGCTCCCGCAGCGCCGTGGCGAAGAGGTCCGCGACCTCGGTCGACCAGAGGTACTGGTCCTCCAGGTAGATCAGCCGCCGGGCCCGGCGTACCGCCTTGGTGTAGCCGCGGGCCACCGTCCGCTCGCCGTCCGGGGCGAACGAGTACCGCGGTCGTACCGCCGGGTAGGTGCGCAGCACCTGGATCTGGTGCGGTCCGCACGGCGGCGGATCGGCGGGCTGGTCCGGCAGCGGGTCGGGGCTCAGGTCGGAGCCGCGCAGCCGGTCTCGCAGGTAGGCCAGCGGGTTCTCCGAGTCCAGCGGCATCGGGTCGATCCACCGCTCGCGGAAGGTCGTGTCCAGCGCGCCGACCACCGGGCCTCGCACCGCGAGCTGGACGTCGTGCCAGGGCGGGTGGTCGCCGTACCTGGGGGACATGCGGACGGCCTGCGGGTCGCCCCGGTGCGTGGCGTCGTCCCGCCGGCTGTGGCACAGGTCGATCCCGCCCGCGAAGGCGATGTCCCGCTCCGGGTCGTCCGGGTGGCGCAGCACCACGAGCTTCTGGTGGTGTGAGCCGCCGCGCCGGACCCGCTGGTCCAGCAGCACCTCGCCGCCGGCCGCGCAGATCGCCTCGCTGAGGTCGCGGTTCTCCGCCTCGCTGTAGGAGAGCGCGTCGAGGTGGGACCGCCAGATCAGACCCTTGACCACCACGCCGCGCTGGGCGGCCTGCGCGAAGAGCTGCGCCACGGTCGGGCCGTCCGGGCGCATCCGCTGATCCGGGTCGCCCCGCCAGTCGGTGAAGAAGAGATGGTCACCGGCCTTCAGCGCCGCCACCTCGTTGACCAGCCGGTCGAAGTACGCGGCGCCGTGAATCAACGGCTCGGCGAGGTTTCCCGTCGTCCAGACGGGTAACTCAGACCCCGGGTTGGCACGTTCCTGCGCGGTGAGGAACCAGTCCTGCAGCGCCACGTTCCAGCCTCCCGAGGTCGACAACCGTCCTCACGGTAGGACCCCCACGGCGGGTACGCACGCCGGCCGCAGGTCGACGCCCCTCGTGGTGGCCGCCGCACCCCTAGACGCGACAACCCAGGAGGCCCGAGCATGCCCGCCGAGACGACGAACGCCGTGACCGAGTACCGCGAGCCGGCGGTCGAGAGCGAACGCGGCGCGGTGGTGGCGGTCTTGCTGATGGTGATCCTCGGGGTGGCCGGCATCTTCGCGGTGTCCTGACCGCCGGGCGGGCGCCCCGCACGAACCGGGACGCCCACCTCGTACGGGGGGATCAGGGACGCGGGCCCTGGCCGCCGGTGTGCGGCAGGCGCGTCGCCGGGATCACGCCGAGCTTGCCGGCCTGGAAGTCCTCGAACGCCTGGATCAGCTCGTCCCGGGTGTTCATCACGAACGGGCCGTAGTGCGCCACCGGCTCCCGGATGGGCTGGCCGCCCATGATGTAGAGCTCCAGGGCCGGGGTGTTGCCGTCCTGCTTCGCGTCCGCGGTCACCCGCAGCGCGTCGCCGGCGCCGTGCACCGCGAGCTGCCCGGTGTGGATCGGCCGCCGGTCGGTGCCCACGGTGCCGCGGCCGGCCAGCACGTAGACCAGCGCGTTGAAGTCGGGCCGCCAGGGCAGGCTCAGCTCCGCCCCCGGCTGCACCGTCACGTGGGTGATGGTGATCGGGGTGTGGGTGGAGCCCGGCCCGCGGTGCCCGGCGACCTCGCCGGCGATCACCCGGATCAGCGCGCCGCCGTCCGGCGTGGTGAGCAGCGCCGACTCCTTGCCGCGGATGTCCTGGTAGCGCGGCGGGTTCATCTTGGCCGCCTTCGGCAGGTTGACCCAGAGCTGGAGGCCGTGGAACAGGCCGCCGCTCGTCACCAGGTGCTCCGGCGGCGCCTCGATGTGCAGCAGGCCACTGCCGGCCGTCATCCACTGGGTGTCGCCGTCGGTGATGGTGCCGCCGCCGCCCTGCGAGTCCTGGTGGTCCATGATCCCGTCGATCATGTAGGTCACCGTCTCGAAGCCGCGGTGCGGGTGCCACGGCGTGCCCTTCGGCTCGCCCGGCGCGTAGTCCACCTCGCCCATCTGGTCGAGGTGGATGAACGGGTCCAGCTCGGTCAGCGGCACCCCGGCGAAGGCCCGGCGAACCGGGAAGCCCTCGCCCTCGAAGCCGCTCGGCGCGGTGGTGAGCCGGCGGACCGGCCGGAAGCTGGTGGACTCGTCGAGCCGGGGCAGGCGGGGCAGGACGAGGACGTCGTCGACGGTGATGGCGGGCATCGCGGGCTCCTTAGTTGTCGGCCGGGGTGGACGACGCGTCGCGGGCGGCGCGCAGGCGCCGGCCGAGCCGCTCGAAGACCCGGGTGAGGCAGGCGACCTCGGCGTCGTCGAGGTCGTCCATCAGGTGGGTGCGCACCGACGCCAGGTGGTGTGGCGCGGCGTCGCGGAGGGTGAGCAGTCCGGCGGCGGTGAGCACGGCCTCGCTGCCCCGGCGGTCCTCCGGGCACGACTCCTTGGCGACCAGACCGCGCTTCTGCATGGAGGAGATCTGGTACGTCAGCCGGCTGGGGGAGAAGACCAGCCGGCCGGCCAGCTCGCCCATCCGCAGTCGTTGCCCCGGCGCCTCCGAGAGCAGGACCAGCACGTGGTAGTCGGCGAAGCTCAGCTCGCTGTCCGCGCGCAGGTCCTCCTCGAGCTGGGTGAACAACCGCTGGCTCGACTCGATGTACGCGCGCCAGCAGGCCAGCCGCACGGGGTTCAGGCTCTCGGTCACAGCTAGGACGATAGCACTACTTCAAATTTAAACAAGTGCCGTCCGTCACAGGCTGAGCCCGGCCGAGGGGGAGCCTGGCGAGAGTCACCGTTGCAATTTGAACGAAAGCGGCGGAGGGGAGGGGACGGGCACCCGGCCCGGCGGCATCGCCTCGGCGGCCGTCACCGCCCTCACCACCTGGGCGTTCGCCCAGCTCCGGCTGCACCGGGTCGAGCTGTGCCACGCGGTGGCCAACCGGGTCGCCGCCGGGGCCGGCTACCCGGCCGAGGGCATCCTGCGGGAGTCCTACCGGTACGGGGACGGCCGGCGGTACGACGAGCACCCGCACGCCCGGTTGGCCACCGACGGCTGACGCCACCCCGGCTAGGGTCGAGGCGTGGATGACCTCGAACTGCTCGACTGGCGGGAACGGGTGGCCCGGCTGTACCTCTCCGACCTCGACCTGACCGGGTTCCGGGCGGAGCGGGACGAGCTGTTCCGCCGGCACCCGCAGAGCCCGCTGCCCGTCGAGGACCGGGCCGGCTTCACCGGCCTGCGCTACCACCCGCCGAACCCGGACGCCGTGGTGGAGGCGCCGCTGCGCCCCGCCTCGGGCACCGAGAGCATCGACACCGGCGGGCCGGACGGGGTGGTGCGCTACCGGCGGGTCGCCATCGCGGACACGCCGTGGGGGCCGCTGACCCTGTGGTGGATCGAGGCGTACGGCGGCGGGCTGTTCGTGCCGCTGCGCGACAAGACCTGCGGCACCGCGGCGTACGGCGGCGGCCGGTACCTCACCGACACCGTCAAGGGCACCTTCGGCCGGGGGCTGACCGTGCTGCCGGGCGGGCGGGTCCGGCTCGACGCCAACTACCTCTACAACCCCTCGTGCGCAATCAATAGTTCGTACGCCTGCCCGTTGGCTCCGCCGGAAAACCGGGTTGACGTGCCGATCCGGGCCGGTGAGCTGGACTACCCACGGCGGGACGGTTGACGTAGCCCGAGGGTGTCCCGTTGCGTCACCGTTGTTGAACCCCATACGCTGCCGCCATGTCCCTGCATGCGCGCACCGTGGGTGTCGTCCGGCTGTCCCGTCACAGCAACCGGGCGGATGACCCGTCTACGTCCCCGGAGCGGCAGCGGAAGGTCATCCAGGGTGACCCGAGCCTCACGATCATCGGATGGGCTACCGATCTCGGGGTGTCGGCGGCCAAGATTCCGCCGTGGGATCGGCCGGACCTGGGGCAGTGGCTACGCCGGCCGGAAGACTGGGACACCCTGGCGTTCTGGAAGCTTGACCGGCTGGTGCGTTCCGTTGGCGATTTCGCGGAAATGATCAAATGGTCGCAAGGGCAGCCCAACAGCACCGGGCTACCGCCCGTTGATCGGCCGAAAAACCTTGTGAGCATCGCTGACAAAATCGACCTGAGCACCCCCACGGGTAAGGCCATGGCTCAGATTACGGCCGTGTTCGCTGAGCTGGAAGCGGCCATTATCAAGGAGCGTGTAAACGCGGCCCGTACTGAGATGTACGCGGAAAAGCGTTGGCCCGGTGGCAGGTACCCTTTCGGCTACCGGCCCGCCCGGCTGGAAACCGGCGGCTGGAAGTTGGAGATTGACCCGGAGGCTCACGCGATCGTCAACGAGCTTGTTAACCGGGTGATTGCCGGTGAGCCGGCTTTCGCCGTCCAGCTTGATTTGCAGAGTCGGGGGGTGCCGACCCCCAAGGGCGGCAAAACTTGGGGGAACGTCAACGTAAGCCAGATGCTCCGGTCCCGGGCCCTGTTGGGTGAGGCTACTTACAAGGCGATCACGTCCGGGGATGGTGTGCCGATTGACCCGGTGCGCGCTGAGCCGCTGATCACGTTTGAGCAGTGGAACGCGCTACAGGAAGTGCTGTCCCGGGCCGGAAAGCGGGAACGGGTGACCGGGGCCAGCATGCTGCTGGACGTGGCATTCTGTGCTTTCTGCGGTTCCCCGATGTACCGCCGCCACATGGGGGCGAGCACCGTCAAGGGACGTGTCCGCAAGGCTTACATGTATTACGGCTGTGGGGGCCGCTGGTCCCGGCGCGTCCCGGACTGTGAGGCCAAGTCGGCCGTGCGGGGGGACAAGCTGCACCCCATCGTTGAGCGGCTGCTGCTGGCCGAAATCGGCCACCTTGAGATCATGCGAACCATCAAGGTTGCCGGGGTGTCTCACGCGGCGGAGATTCGCGAGCTTGAGACGGCCCTTGATGACCTGTTGGCCCGTAGCACGGGCAAGGGGGAAGCCGTGGCCCGGGTGTACGCCAAGCGGATTGAGGCGGTAGAGGGCAAGCTAGCCGCCCTGGCGGCCATCCCCGAGCGTGCCCCGTCCGTCCGTGAGGTTGGTACCGGGGTCACGTACGCGGACCGTTGGGCGGCTGCCAATGAGCAGGAGCGGCACCAGCTACTCAAGGAAGCCGGCATCCGGGTTGAGGTTGCGGCGAACCAGGGTGGCCCGGTGAGGTTCGGCCTGTTCGACCGGCCGGAGGGTTACGAGGCGGTGGTTGCCCTCACCGTTGAGGATGGCGCGCAAGTGGCGGTGTACCTGCCCCACGACCTGGCGGAGCGTGCCACCGGGCAGGCGGTCCCGATGACGTTGACGACCAGGCCGCTACCGCCTTTCGTAGCCCCGTAGAACGGCCGTAGACGGCCGATAACCCCGGTGGGTACTCAGGTACCCCCGGGGTTCTTTCTTGTCTTAAAGAGGCTTGCAGAGGGCCCGTTTACACGGTGCGACCAGGGGCCCGCGCGGGTGTGTGATCCGGGGTGTTGGGCCGTGGGATGCTGTCTGCCCGGCGGTAAGCCGGGATACGTGACACCCGCGCTTATGCTCGACCAGCACCCCGGCCGGGGCCGTTGCACCAGCCCCCACAATTGACTCACCAGGGCCCCTGTTGGGGCCCGATAAGATGCTCACGTAACCCCGGACACGGGAACCAGCCACGTTGTTTACACGGGCCCATCATTGGGCCCGTTCTTTGTATCTCGGCACGCATGCCGTTTACACGCATTCCGTCTTTGGGAAGGAGTCTGCCCTTATGAACATGGAAAGGTGCATCACTTGGGAGGGCCAAACCATCTGTGCCCCGGAGGGGCTGAGCGTTGAGGAATGGGCTGACGCTGCCTCCGATGATCCGGCCATGAGTGAGGCTGACGTTATCGGCATTTGGGAGATAGCCGGGGCGTTTGCTGCTGCGGGTATTGAATGACGGCCCCAACGTGCCCGCACGGCCTCAAGACGCTTTCCCCGGACGGCGCGGTTTGGACCTGCTCTGACCCCGTGTGGCCGTGCCAGCCCGAGCAGGCGGAGCCCTGTCGCCCTGATCCCCGGGGGAACCTCCACCGGGGCCGCCCCGAGGGTTACGCGGGCAACGGGACCAGGGCGACGCGGGCAGCCACCGGGAAGCCGGGACGGACCATTCCACGGCCCGTGAATGACTACCGGCGGACCATCCGCAACTGCCCGGACGTTACGGGTTCCAACCTCGCCGTTGCCCTGCTGATGGCTGAGTATGCGGATTACGACACGGGGATGCAGTGCTTCCCGTCGCAAAAGAGGATTGCGGCGGAGATTGGGTTTAGGTCCGCCCGGCAGGTACGAACCATCCAACAGTGGCTTGAGGTTGTGGGCTGGTTGCACTTCACCGGGGAACGGGTGGAGTCGGACGGGGACCACCAGGGCAACAAAATCTGGTGGCTAACGATCCCGGAGTGTCCTCACCGCCACGACGGTTCGGCCCTGCCCGTGGTCAAGGATTGACCTACCGGAAGTCCTGTTCCGGTTACCTATCATGGTTTACCCATCAGGGTAAACCAATCAGGGACTACCTATCAGGGTTCTAACTAACGGGCCCCTTAAGGGGGCCCTTTGCCGGGGTGGAGTGAAACGACACCAACGGACTAACAAACCTTCCGCAAACCACCACGGCTAACACTAAGAGAGTGTTTCGCGTTGATCTTGATAAGGAGGTGGAAGCAATCAGCTTCTCCACCTGTACCACCTGCAAGCGGTTAGTTCCGCTTGGGCAATCCCGGTGTGCTGAGCACCCACGTAAGCCGTTCGCTGGTGCCAGCCGCACCAGCACTGACCGCCACGGAAGGTCACACCCTGCGGTGTGGTACAGCACCAAGGCACGCAAGATGAAAGCCGCTTTCCTGGCGGCTAACCCCAAGTGTCATGAGTGCAAGGCACCAGCTACCCACGTTGACCACCGGGTGCCAGTCAGCACCCGCCCTGATCTGCTGATGGAAGTAAGCAACTGGCAACCTCACTGTGCCACCTGCTCCGCCAAGCAAGGCGGCAGGATTGGGGCCCAACGGGCAGCCTCTAGACGGCCTTCTAAGGGCCGATAAGGCAGCACCCTTAGTTCTCGGGGGTACGCCCACGGCCCCATCGGGCCGCACAGGGCATCTCAGGCCGGTTGCGCCCCATGGGGGCGGGGTCAGAACTTTCCCGCAACACTTCTGAATTCCCACTGTCTTAGGCCCGTTTTTGTGCGCGTGACTTCGTGACCATTCCCGGTCACGTTTACATGAAACCGCGGCTTGACCTGCGGAAACGCACGAACCAGCGTGACAAACACCGTGACCATTCCGTGACATTCCCTGTCACGTTTCAGTAAGCAAGGAGGCTTAGAGATTGCACAACTTCAAGAAATGCCGGGCATGCCGTAGCCCCGTCAAGGGCAACCGTTTCTACTGCGATAAGACGGAATGCCAACGGAAGGCTGCTGCCGAACGGAAGGCACGTAGCCGTGCCGGTAAGGATGCCAAGCCTGCCGGCCCGACCGTGGTCGAGCAGGACCAGGGGGACGGGCTGGATGACCTTGAGCGATTCCTTGCCGAATGGGGGGACAAGTGACCACGGTTAAGGATTATCGCTGGTGCTCGATTCACAGGGTCGGGCACGCGTTGGACGGGGACGATTGCACGGACTGGCTTGAGGCTCTGAGGGTCCGTGAGGCTGTTCTAGAGCAGCGTCGGCAGGAGTGGCGACGGTCCAGGAACCGGAACCAGCGGTACCGGGATTGCATCGTCTGCACCCGGAAGTTTGACGGCGGGCAGGCTAAGCGGGGACGGCCTCAAGAAATCTGCTCCACGGCGTGCCAAGACATCCGGGATAACGACCTTCGGAAGCTGCGGCACGCGGGTATCAAAACCCGCCGGAAGCGGGCTGCTCACGGTTTGCGTACGCGGGGTGCTCTGCGGGCTACCCCTGAGTTGCTGGACTTCCTGGCAGCTTTCCCGGATGGCTGGTCGTATGAGGGACCACGCGCCGAATAAAACGTAATAAGTGGGAAGAACCACGGTTTGGGAAACGAGGGGGTCCGGCTACGGCCGGGCCCCCTTTTTGTTTGCCCTTAAGAAGGGAGTGATTACACATGGAAAACCTTGTTACCGCGTTCCGTGAGCTTGACGCTGACGACCTGGACGTTATGGCGGATGAGTTTTACCAGCGGACTGAGAAGTGCCTTGACGCTGGCAAGTCTGCTTGGGCCCGGGTCTACGCGCTGATCGCGTGTGCCGCGATTGACGCGCTGGACGGCAAGTGAACGCTGACCGTTCCTCATGGGAAGTGACGTGCGCGTACTGCTTTAAGCCGTTTAGCAAGCGGGATTGGGCCCCGTACGTACGCGGCGGCGTTTGCTCGGTTACGTGTGCGAACCGTAGCGGCCGGGGTGTGTTCCTGGAATGGGACCCGAACCACAAGCCCAAGGGCAAGCGCAACAACTGAATAGACAATTCAACCAACAACTGAATAAGCAACTCAGACCTTTAGCCGTCCCATTCGGGGGCGGCTTTTTTGTTGATTGGAGAATCTGTTTTGACTGCCCTGGATAATGTTGCCCTGCACGCCAAGCGCGCGAAGCTGGTTAACAACCTGATTCAGATTGCCGATAACCCGGCCCTGTCGGTTGAGGCGCGTAACGCCGCGATTGACACCCTGGCCCCGGCTGACGCTGAGCAGCGTACCGAGGTTGCGCCGGCCACCGTTGAGACGCGCGCTGCCGTTGAGGCTGAGCAGCGTTCCGCGATTGCCGCTAACCCGGTTGGCCTGCCCGGTGCCCGTACCGAGGTGCGCGCTGGTGACCTGCTCTCCGCTGAGGTGCGGGCCCTGACTGGCGCGTCGGGCATGGGTGCGGTGTTCACCCCGGCCGAGCAGGCCGGGTATGTGCTCGATTTCCTGGCTAAGTCCAGCGTCATCATCCGGTCTGGCGTCAACGTCATTCGGACCAGCGGGGACAGCATCGTTATCCCGCACATGACCAGCGACGGCACCGCCGGTGCTATCGCCGAGGCTGGCACCATTCCACTGTCGGACCCGAACGCGGAGGCTCTTACCGCCGTTCCGCGTAAGTTTGCCCAGGGCACCCGGGTTCCGAATGAGATTCTGGCGGACAGCAAGCCGGCCGCCCTGGACCAGCTTTCCCGGAGCCTTATCCGTTCGGTTGGTCTGGCCTACGACCTTTCCGCGTTTGAGGGTAACGGCACCGCGCCGGCCCTCCGTGGCCTCAAGAGCGTTGCCGGTATCGGCACCTTCCCGGTTGTCGCTAACGGTGCCGTTCTTAGCAACCTCGACCCGATCGCGGACGCCCTGGGCCTGCTGGCGGAGGCCAACGCTGACGACGAAAGCGCGGTTATCGTTATGCCGCCGCGTACCTGGCGCGCCATCCTGAAGCTTAAGGAGGCGTCTGGTTCTAACAAGTCGCTGATTCAGGACAGCGCCGGCAGCGCGTCTAACGGCGTTTCCCGGTCGCTGTTTGGTCGGCCGGTGTTCCTGTCCGGCAACCTGGCCCTCAACGAGGTTGAGGGCACCTCGGGTGCCGTGTGTAACAGCATTTACGTCTACGTGCCTTCCGAGGTTTACGCCGTGGTCCGTGAGGACGCGGTATTTGATGTCAACCCGTATGTCTACGGCGCGACTGACGAAACCCTCGTTACCGCGAAGATGCGCGCTGACATTCTGGTGCCCAACCCGGCGGCTGTTGTCCGCGTTACGGGCGTCAAGTAATCAACCCGCGTAGTGGCCCGGCCCCTTTTGGGGTCGGGCCCTCTTTGCGTAAGGAGGTGACCCATTGGGTTTCTGGGATCGAATGATGGAACGTCGGGCGGCACCAGCCCCGACCAGCGGAATTGCTGAGGCTTTCGCAAACGTACCTACGTGGGCCGGGGCCAACGTCAGCCAGGATTCCGCACTTTCCCTGTCTGCCGTTTACACCTGTGTTTCGTTGATTGCTGACGCCGTGGCAGCTCTGCCCGTTGACGCCGTGCGGACCATTGACGTGATCTCAACAAGAATCCGGTAGGTATCGGTATTCGAAATGGGTGAGGTGGAGAG